>CAYYGM010000007.1:0-56179 GCA_964471555.1 uncultured Phycisphaeraceae bacterium | reverse complement strand
GACGCAGAGAAAACAGAAACCGCAGATGGCGCAGATGGCGCAGATGGCGCAGATTAAAACATTCAAAATCTGCGCCATCTGCGGTTTCTTCTGATGTCTTAAAACTCTTGTATTCCTGTCTTCCTCTGCGTCCTCCGCGTCTCAGCGGTTCAAACCAATTCACCTTGCGTCCGCACTGAGGCGGTCGAGCTCAGCCAGTTGCTCGTCCGTCAGTTGCAACGCCTCGGCCTCGAAAGACTGATCGACCTGCTGCGGATTGCGGGCGCCGATCAGCACAGTGGTGACGCGGGGGCGGCTGAAGGCCCAGGACAAGGCGAGGCGCGGCAGCGGTTGATCGATCTGCTGGGCATAGGCTTTCAAACGATCCACGATAGCGAAGAGCTTGTCGTGGAAGTAGATGTTCTGGTGGCCGGGCTTGATGTCGAAGCGTGAGCCGGCAGGCAGCGGGCCGGCCTTGCTGTATTTGCCGGTCAAAAAGCCCGCGCCCAGGGGGCTGTAGGCCAGCACGCCCAGGTTGTTCTTTTCGCAGTAGGGCAACATGTCGGCCTCGATCTCGCGGCTGACCAGGCTGTAGCGCGGCTGCACGGCCGCGGTCGTTGTCAATCCCATCTCACGCTGTAATGCGATCATGCGTTCGAGCTGGGCCAGCGTCAGGTTGCTGACGCCGATCGCTTTGATCTTGCCCTGCTGCTGCAACTGGGCCAGCGCTTCGCAGGTTTCGGCCAGCGGCGTGTCGTGGTCCCAGCCGTGCAGTTGATACAGATCGATGCGATCAGTGCGCAGGCGGGTCAGGCTTTGCTCGGCAGCGGACAGAATGTGCTCCCGCGTCATGGGCATGATGACCTTGGTCGCCAGCACGATTGCGTCGCGCATGTGGCGTGATTGCAGCCACTGGCCGACGAGCGTTTCCGAAGCGCCTTCGCCGTAAACTTCCGCGGTGTCGAAGAGGTTGATGCCGCGCTCGACCGCCCGGTCCATCACAGCAAAGGATGTTTGCGGATCGATTTCGCGGCCGAAGGTGACACAGCCTAGCCCGATGCTGGTGACGCGAAAACCCGTGTTGCCCAGAACTCGCTGATCCATCACAGAGCGCCTCGGTGGGTAAAGGTGGTCATGTTAGCTTATGCCGGACCACGTTGAAGAGATGCAGCGTCGGCCGGCAAAATCGTCAGCGAGGTCGAAGGTAAGATATTGGCGATCACATCACACAGGAGCGGCACGATGCGTCATATCCACATGCAATCACTGGTCACGTCGGTTGTCTTGACGTTGATGTCATGGGCAGTCGCGGCAGGGGCTCAAATGCAGGAGTTTCTGATTTCCTACTGGGGCGGCCCGCCGGCCGAGCAAACAACGCTGGAGCGTTATCGCGAGATCGCTGAATGCGGCTTCAACGTGGTCATGCCGCCTGCCAGCGGCGCCGACGTGCCGACCAATCTGAAGATTCTGGACCTGTGCGCGGAACTGGGCCTCAAAGCGATTATCGCGGATCGGCGAATGCCGGAGGCAGCCGGGCAACTGTCGGACGAGAAGAAGCAGGCGCTGGATGCCATGGTGGCGGACTACGCAAGTCATCCCGCTCTGCTGGGCTATTTCGTCCGCGATGAGCCGCCCACTCGCATGTTGCCCGCGGTGGCAGCGATTCACCGTTACCTGCTCGAAAAGGATCCCCACCATCTGCCGTTCGTCAATCTCTATCCCAACTACGCCAGACCCGCGCGCTTCGATGGCAAGGGTTACGAGGACCACGTCGCACAATTCATCGAACTGGTGCAGCCGCAACTGGTCAGTTGGGATCACTACAAACAAATGGTCGGCGATGAAAGTCTGTATTTCCTGAACCTCAACACGATTCGTCAGCAGTCTCTGCAAGCGAACCTGCCGTACATGCAGATCATTCTCAGTCTGCCGCACTGGCAATATCGCAACCCGAACGAGGCGGACCTGCGCTGGCAGGTTTACACGAGCCTGGCCTACGGCGTGCGGGGCATCATGTACTTCACCTATTGGACGCAGCCGTCCTGGAACCTGGGCGAGGGGCCGGCGATCATCGGGCCCGACGGCCAACGCGATGTCAAGTATGAAATCATTCAACGGCTGAACCGCCGAATCACGGCGCTGGGGCCGACGCTGATGCAACTGAAGTCAACCGGCGTCTATGCCACCGCGCCTCTGCAACCCGGTTTGCAGGAGCCGCCCGCTGAGGGATTGATCAAGCACGCCACGGGCGGCCTGCTGCTGATCGGATGCTTCGTTGATGCGCAGGATGAACCCTGCGTGATGGTGGTCAACCGATCCTTTGAGGAAAGCTGCACCGCTGAAGTGACGATCGCCGACGCGGTCACGGCAGCCGAGGTTTCGCAGGAAACGGGCCAGCCGTTACCGCCGACGCCGATGGTGGACGGCGTGCTGTCTGTTTCTCTGGAGCCTGGTGAAGGCAGACTGTTCCAACTGATGGGGCAATAGCCTCCGGTGCCGCCGTTGGATCAGGCGAACACGTCCAGCATGTTGCCGAGGTGGAAGACGGGCACTTCGCGCTGCCGGTCGATGACCTGCGCGGGAGCAGTCGATGGTGTGGCGTCCGCTTGCGGGGGCGAATTGCGATGGGCTTGCTGCGCGTGGTGAGGATCATTGAGAGAGGACAACTCGCAGGTGTCCACGACCTGCCGCCAGCGATCAGCTTCGATGAGCTGATTGACCAGCGGGCCGCGGTACAGCGGCATGTCACGCAGGATCAGCGGGCGGCTGTCCAGTCTGTCGCAGTCGAAGCGGATCACGCCCGACCGGCTGCGAGCAGCGCACCCGGCCCCGGAATTGGCGCAAGCATTGTCAATGAAACAACTTACGCGCAATTCGCTCTGCGCCGGCCACAGCGGGATGATGCCGGGACGCCACAACAGGCGTTGTCCGCATGCGGCAGTTAGCCCGAAATTTGTAAACATGCCCAATAGCAGGGTTTAGTGGTGATAACTCAAGACCTGACGCGGTTTGGTCGATATAGGCAACGGTTTGGGGGCCGGAGCCGAGCCATGAGCGTGATGGGAACCGGGGTTGCCGCGGGCGTGGCGCAGACCACCCACAACGCCCAGCAGGTAGCCCGCCAGGAAGACAAGCGACGAAGCGACGCCAACCGCGCCTCGCGCGAGGTGCGCGATCGCTACGAACATCTGCTGCAGGATCTCGAAGAAGGTGAAGACGCCGGCACCGTGGCTCGCCTGACCATCGACGATCAGGTTCCCCAGCACGAGCAGCAGCAGCCGGAAGAGGAACAGGAGCAGCCGACTGACGCCCGTGCCCCGCTGGCGGATCTGGCAGCGCAGCCCGATGCCATGGCCCTGCGTCAGCGCCTCACCGAGCAGCGCGATGCCGCGCTGTTTCGCCATCTCGACGTGGAAGCCTAAACCTTCCCCCAGTGCCCCACTGTTGCCAGTCATCGTCCACATGCTCTGCGCTTGATGCGTTATAGTTGCGGCATGAGCACCAGCACACCGACGCAGCCGCTGCTGTTTGAGCCGATCTACAAGGAAAAAGTCTGGGGCGGCCGGGCCCTGGAGAAACTGGGGCGCAAGCTTCCACCACCCCCGGCCAAGATCGGCGAGTCATGGGAATTGGCTGACCTGGCCACGACTTCACCTTCCGGGGGCGGCGGCGGCAGCGCTTACTCGCGCATCATCAACCCCCGGAAGCAAGGGCAGACGTTCCACGACGCCATCCGCGCGCAGGGCAAAGCGCTGCTGGGTGATCTGCCGCTGGATGAGTTCGGACAGTTCCCGCTGCTGGTCAAGTTCCTCGACGCCAACGAGAACCTGTCGGTGCAGGTGCACCCGTCAGCCGAGTACGCAGCCGCGCACAAGGATGCGTATCTCAAGAGCGAATCGTGGTACGTGCTTGACGCCCAACCTGGAAGTTGCATCTACAAGGGCATCAAGCCGGGCGTGACCAAAGAGCAATTTCGGCGGGCGATCGTGCGCAACGAAGTGGAGCCGCTGCTGGTGAAGGTGCCGGTGCAGCCGGGTGATTGTCATTACCTGCCCAGCGGCACATGCCACGCGCTGGGGGCGGGGGTGCTGGTGGCCGAGGTGCAGACGCCCAGCGACACGACCTTCCGCGTTTACGACTGGGGCCGCACCGATCGCCAACTGCACATCGAGCAGGCCCTGGCCTGCATGACGTTTCCCGCTGAACCTGCCGAGCCTGTTGCCAAACCGGTGCATGTGGACGGTGAATCCGCCGTGCGGGATCGGCTGGTCAAATGCGAGTATTTCAATCTCGATCGGCTGAAGCTGGAATCGAGCAAAGCACTGGCGCTCAAGCACGCGCAGCCGCAGGTGTGGATGGTGCTGGCCGGGGCGGGCAAGATCACGGGCGATTTCGACGAGGTGGCCTTGAGCCGGGGCGTGACGGTCTTTCTGCCGCCGCGACTTTCCAATGCCGCGCTGAGCGCCGCACAGGCGATGACCTGGCTACAGGTGACGTTCCCGCAGGCGGATGATCAGCGGCTGGCCTGAAGCGCACCGGCTGACTTGATGTCGGGCCAGACCTGCTCCAGGTCTTGGACCAGGGCGTTGATGGTCTGCTCGCTCACGTTCGCCGCCGGCTGCCGGGCGGGTCCGCAATCCAGACCCAAGGCCCGCATGGAAGCCTTGAGCACAGCAATGCCGCTGCCGTGCTTCTGCATCACCGAGACCACTTCCTGAAGCTTGCGCTGCAATTTCTGGGCTTCGGCAAGCTTGTTATCGCGCAGGGCCCGGCGGATGCTCAGGGCCAGGGGGATGGTGAGGTTGTAGCTGCCGCCGATCAGGCCGTGCGCTCCGCTGATGAGGCCGTAGAGCAGCATTTCGTCGAAGCCGTAGTACACCGTGCCGCGCTCGCCGAGGATGGCCAGGGCCATGTTGAGGTCCATCAGGTCGGCGTGCGTGTACTTGAGGCCGCCGAAGTTGGGGATGCGTTTCATGGCCAGCGGGCAATACTGGGTCATCTTGATGTTGAAGGCCGCGAAGTGGTAGTGCAGGAAGGGAAGCTTGGGGGCGGCGGCGGCGATGGTGGCCGACCAGTTGACGATGGCTTGCAGGTCCGACGAGGCAGCGGTCGGGCCCATGGAGGAAACCGCCGCGGCGCCGATCTTCTGGGCATGGGCAGCCAGGGCGCAACTGTCCTTGAGACAGGGGCTGTACACGTGCACGTACAGCGGCACACGATCACCGATCACATCGCGCCAACGCTGCACGAGCGTCATGCGTTCATCGACGGTCAGGTGATAGCCTTCGCCGGTGTTGCCGCAGAGATAAAAGCCTTCCGCGCCGCGCTCCAGCAGCAGCTCAGCCTGGCGCTCGACCATGTCCAGATTGAGCGAGCTATCGGAGCGCAAAGGAACCAGGGGGGCAGCAAAGATACCGTTGAGCATTGTTGAAACTCCAGCCTTCCGACCACTTCGGGTCTATTCCCCAGTCATGTCACAGAACCATATCTTAACGCGCAAACTGATATTTGCACGCGGCTGAATAAATCAGCGAAAAATGGCAGGAACGCGGCCAATTGTCTTGCCTGTCTCAGATCGCCCGGCGCGGCTCAGTCGTAGCGATCTTCGACCATGCGCTGGGCGCTCTTGGGCGGTCGCTTGTAGCCGCGGCCCTTTTGGCGCGGAGGCAGCTTGGGCGGCTTGGGCGTCAGATCCTTGTAGGGAATCAGGCTCAACAGGTGCCCGATGCAGTTGAGCCGGGCCCGCCGCTTGTCGTCGGCATCGACCACGTACCAGGGCGCAAACGAGGTGTCGGTGTGCACGAACATCTCGTCCTTGGCCTTCGAGTAATCCACCCAGCGGCTGCGCGACTCGAGGTCCATCGGGCTCAGCTTCCACCACTTGGTCGGATCGTTGATGCGGGCTTCGAAACGCGCTTCCTGTTCCTGGTCGCTGACGCTGAACCAGTATTTGACCAGCAGGATGCCGCTGAGTGTGAGCATCTGCTCGAACTGCGGGCAGGAGCGCAGGAACTCGTGATATTCATCATCGCTGCAGAAGCCCATGACCCGCTCGACGCCGGCCCGGTTGTACCAGCTTCGATCGAACAGCACCACCTCGCCCGCGACCGGCAGGTGTGAGACGTAGCGCTGGAAGTACCACTGTGTTTTCTCACGATCGCTGGGCGTGCCCAGAGCAACGACGCGGAAGATGCGAGGGCTGACCCGCTCGATGATGCGCTTGATCACGCCCCCCTTGCCCGCTGCGTCGCGGCCCTCGAAAATCACCACCACCTTCAGGCCCTTTTCCTTCACCCAGGTCTGCAGCTTGACCAGTTCGCCCTGCAGGCGCTCCAGTTCGCTTTCGTAGAGCTTCTTGTCCAGGCGCGGCTGAGATTCGCCCTTGTCATCGTGATGTGACTTGTGTTTCTTCTTGTGGTGCTTGCCCATGTCTGGCTCCCTGCACATCACCATCGGTTCAAAAGGCGCCCGATATCGGCGGCCGAGCGAATGCGGGCGCATCCGTGCGGACATCCGATAATGTCAGACTTGAGGCAATTGTCAATTGGGGGCCGGAGCCGTCGGCTGTGGAATGTCGCTCTCGTGTGTCAGGTGCCCGAGCATCATGGCCATGTGCAGGCCGTGCTCGAAGGAGCCGCAGAAGGTGACCTGGTCGTGATCGCGGTGCATGTGGGCTTTGGCCATGACCTGCAGCGGCTGCTTCTGGACGCCGGCGATGATCACGTGCAGGCCGCGCTTGCGCAGGTGGTTGATGGCTGACTCCAGGGCGATCAGGCCGGTCAGATCCATCACCGGCACGCTGCGCATGTCGATGACCACGATGTGCACCGCTCGCCGCAGACTGGTCACCGCGGTCAACGCCCGCTGGGCTGCGCCGAAGAACAAGGGCCCCGCCACCTCGTAGATCGCCACGCCGGCCGGCAACTGCACGTCCAGCGGATGATAGCGCTCCTCGATCAGCCGGCTGTCGGTCATGCTGGCCACGCGGCCGATGAACAGCAGCGCCGCCAGCACCACACCCACCAGCACGGCCACGACCATATCGAAGACCACCGTCAAGGCGAAACAGCACACCAGCACCGCCACATCGCTGGTGGGGGCACGGCGCAGGCTGTGGATAAAGTGCTTGGCTTCGCTCATGGTCCACGCCACGCGCAGCAGCAGTGCCGCCAGTCCCGCCATGGGCAGGTAACCCAGCAACGGCGCCAGCAGCAGCAGTGACAGGAGAATGAACACCGCATGGATCACCGCCGCGATGGGCGAGCGGGCCCCGAAGCGGATGTTGGCAGCCGTGCGGGCAATGGCGCCGGTGGCGGCAAAACCGCCGAAGAACGGAGCGATCAGGTTGCCCACGCCCTGGGCGGACAACTCGGCATCGGGATCGTGCCGCGTGCCACTCATGCCGTCGGCGACCACGGCCGAGAGCAGCGACTCGATGGCGCCCAGCATGGCGATGGCCAGCGCCGACAAGGCCAGTTGTTCGACCGTGTCCAGCGACCACTCGATGGGCGGATCGCCCGGTGCGTGCGAGTTCCAGGGCCAAAGCAGCGGCGGCAATGCCTGCGGCACACCGTACGGCGCGTCGGCGGAAGCGAAGCGGCTACTGATCGTCTGCACGTGAACCTGCGGCTGCAAGTGAGTGATCGCCAGGCCCAACAGCGCCGCGGCTGTCAACGCTATCAGCGGAGCCGGCAGCACGCGGCCCCATTTGGTCCAGGCCCACAGCAACGCCAGCGTCACCACGCCGATGACCAGGTCCGCCATGTTCAGCGTCGGCATGGCCATCACGATCGCGGCGACGCGGCCGAGGTAGTGCTCGGGCATGTGCTCGATGGTCAGGCCGAAGAAGTCCTTCAGTTGCAGGGTGGCGATGACCACGGCGATGCCGGCCGTGAAGCCGGTGGTCACCGGGTGGGGCACGAACTGGATCAGTCTGCCCAGTCGCAGCCAGCCCATGGCCAGTTGCAGCCCACCGGCGACGAAGCTGGTGATAGCCAGGCCGGCCAGGCCGAACTTGGCGGTGATCGGCGCCAGGATAACCACGAACGCGGCCGTGGGCCCGGTGACCTGCACCCTTGATCCGCCCAGCAGGGCAGCGATCGCACCGGCGACGACCGCGGTGTACAACCCGTGCTGGGGCGGCACGCCGGAGGCAATCGCCAGGGCCATCGACAGCGGCAGCGCCACAATGCCCACCACCAGCCCGGCCAGCAAGTCATCGCGCAGCTTGGCGGGGGTGTAACCCTCGCGCCAACAATCGCGCAATGCCGCCGCCAGCGGAGGTTTGCGCGCAAGTGGATAGCGGACGGAAGGTCGGGAGTCGGCATGTAACACAGGTGTTTACTTCCGGGGGAGGGCGAGTATTCAACCATTTTTCGCCACAAATGCAAGCCGCTCCCCTTCAGCGGCAGCAGTTGAAGCCATCAGCGGCCCACAACCTGAACCATTCACCCGGTTGGAATCTCGATGGATGGCGGTCCCATCAAACATCCCGGCCCACCTGCGAATGCAGGCTGCGGGAGCCGTCAGTGCCGCAACGGATTGGCGGGAGCGGCCAGATAAATCAGCAGGGCCAGGCCCATCAGCAGCCCGATCCAGCAGGCGATGGCGGTGCGCGTGGCGCGGCGAGCGGCCTCAGCTTCGTACCAGGTGTTGGGGCGAATGCCCTGGATCAGAAAGACGATGATCGCAGCCAAGTTGACGCTGACAATGTTGATCGCCAACAGGAGCCCGGCCCCACCGGCCAGCTTGTACTGACCCGCGCTGAGCAACATGCCCACCGCCACCAGCGGCGGAACCAGAGCCACCGCCACCATCACGCCGATCAGATTGGCCGAGACGCCGGTGGTCACCGCAATCGCGCCCGCCGCGCCGGCCGCCAGGGCCACGATCACGTCGGCGAACTGCACCTGACCTCGTGACGCAATCTCGCGCACGGTCGGATCAACGGGAAAGATCAACCCCACCAGCAGCGCCAATCCCAATCCCACGCCCAGGCCGATGATTCCCGTGCGCAGGGATCGCCGCACGATGGTCAGCTCGCCCAGGGTGGTGCCCAGGGCCAGCGCCATGTTGGGCAGCAGCAGTGGCGCAATGACCATGGCTGCGATCACCAGGGCCACGCTGTCGCGCATCATGCCCACCGCCGCCACCAGGCAGGAGATCATCACCTGCCCCAGGTAAACGGCACTGATGTGACTGCCCGGCTCCAGGTCGTCGAGCAGTTCCTCCCGGCTGATGCGATGGCGATTCTGGACCGGCGGCTCGTCGGGCGTCGGCGGCTCCGGCTCCTCCTGCTGGGGACGCGGCCACAAAGCCGCCAGATCGTAGATCATCAATCTGAAGCCGCAATTGTTCCCGAAACGTTGCTGGATGGCGTTGACCACCGCCTCGGTGCGGGCCCCGTCCACCACGAACATGATGCGGTCCGGACCGTCCGCGCCCACGACCGCCTGGTAACGATCAACCGCCTCCACCTCCTCCAGCAGGTCGCCGATCTGCCCCAGATCCAGATCCTGGGCCACCAACTCGATGCGCTTGTACGGCATGGATGAGCCTCGCCTGTCGAACCAAGGTATTGTAATGTCAACGGCCACATGCGCGAGTGGTCGGTCGCGGAACGAGGTAGATCAACATGACCCAGGGTGATACCGATGTAACGTTCGATCCGCAGGAGGCGGGGATCTTTGACACGCCTTTCGACCAGTTGCCGCCGACCATGCGGACGCGAGCCTTCGGGGTCGATTACGCCCACCTGACGCTGCCGGGTCGGGGCGATCTGTACGTGACGCGCTTCGGCTGGACGGTCGGTCGCCCGCTGCTGCCGGCCAACTGGTATGTGGATCAGTACTACAGCAAACAGGGCCGCCGCCTGCCGGACTCGACCGGTCACGTTTATCACGTGCAGACCCGGCCGTGCCTGGGGCGCGAAGCGGAGATCGTGGTCAAGTTCTCGCGCGTGGGCCAGGAAGTTCCGCTGGAGATCGCCACCTCATTCCCCGACGACGTGAGCCACGAGGACATCGCCGCGGCCCGGTTCAACAGCCCGATGGAAGAGTTCGGCCTGCTGATGGAACTGCGGGCGGCCAAGATCAACGAGCGCAGCGGCGGACGCATGCTGACGCAGGAGCCGCTGGCGATTTACGTGCCGCCGCAGGAGTTCGACCTGTGGCGACTGGGCCGCTCGCAGAGTCGATTCCACTCGCACCAGCGCCGACTGGAGCAGGACCAGGAGCAGAAAGAGGCGGCCATGGCCCTGGACATCCGCCGCGATTACGTGATGGTGTTCCAGTGGGTCAAGGGCATCAACGCCAGCCAGGCCTTGCGGGCCGGGGATATTTCGCAGCAGACGTTCGCAGCCTTGATGCCGCGGGCGATCGATGAGTTGCGGGCGGCCGGGTTCCGCGTGCTGGACAACAAGCCGTCGCACCTGATCGTGCGGCCGCGACGCAACGGCAAAGGCATGGTGCAGCGCAACGGCAAAGTGTCCTACGCCCTGGTTGACTTCGAACTGCTGCAGCAGACCGAGGCCCATCATCAGCGCTTCAAGCTGGCTCAGCGCGAAAAGTACATGCAACTGCTCAACGACCCGACGGCCGGCAAGGAAAAACCCCTGCCGCCGGGCCTGCAACGGGTGAACATCCTGGGCGTGGATTATGTCTATGGCGCCACGCCCAACGGCGGCATGCTGTGGACGGTGGGCAACGATCCGGCCTTGTTCGAGTTCTTCCTGCCCGATCGCTGGCGCAGAACGCCGCGCATTCGCATGGCCCTGACCCGTGAGGTCTGCCGCACGCGCACCCGCGACAACATCCACGTGGTCTATCGCCAGTCACGCGTCGGTGAGCGTCCGCACGTCGATCCCTTCTACGCCTCCGGCAAGCGCATCCGGGAGTTCGGCTACAACAGCCCGTTCGAGGAGATCGCCGTGGCCGAAGCCCTGCGCCGGGCGGGCATGACCACCATCCACCCCCGGGCCATCTACCGCACCGGCACCCAGTCGATCAAGGCCGGCTATCTGCTGGATGATCGGCGATACGAACTGTACCGCGAGGTGCGCACGCCCGAGCGCGAACAGGTGCTCAGTCCGCGCCACGATTACTACCTGATCTGGGGCCTGTGGCGCGGCGTCGATCCGCAGGGCAGCGCCGGTTTCGTCGATCTGCGCAAAGCCCGCGAGGATGAGTTGATCAGCCCGGAACAACACGAGCGCGTGCTGGGCGATCTGCAACATCGCCTGATTGCCAACGGGTTCCTCGACAGTTCGCGCGAGGATGACGAGTACCTGCTGCTGCTGGACCGCCACGGCCAACTGCTGCGCGACGAGCGCGGCTGGTTCGAGATTGCTTTCTCAGCCGACGCCCTGACCGTCTTTGACTACGGCCTGATCAGCGAGGCGACCTATCGCGATCTGATCCATCGAGCTGAAGCGCAGATCCGCAGTGCCGGCTGCGAAGCGCTGGACCTGTCGGGCAATCACCTGCTGCTGTCACTGGACGGCGACGGCCGACCCCGCACCGACGCCCGCGGCGAACCGCTGGTGGCGCTGTGCAACTTCGAGCTGATCCGCATGAACAGTTTGAAGATGGATACGAAGACGGAGTGAGTGGGAACCTGCCGTATCAGCGCGACTAGACGTGTTTGTCATCGTCAGACTGGCTGGCGATGGCTTTCGGCATAATCAGCATCGTGTCCAGCGCCACCCGTAGCGCGCCGCGCAGATTCATAACCCAGACAGACTTCGATGCCACGTCAGTCCATCGCCCATAACCTGCGGCAACGATGGCTTCCGCACGGTCCAGATCGTGCTGTCGCATGTCATCGACCATTGTTTCAGGCTCAAACGGCATCACCTCTGCACCGTAGCGCTGCACGCGACGAAGGTGAAACGCCATCACTTGTTGCAACTCGTTGCTCGAGTGACTGGCGGACAGGTGCAGACCGGAAAGGTCTGCTTCACCGGTTACCGGGCCGGACACCAGCCACACACCGTCCGCCATGCGGGAATACAGGCGATATCCCATCGCTTTGGCGAGCGAAGGGATCAACATCATGACCACACCGTCTTCAGACAGGTAGAGATTGACCCGCGTGGACATCAGCTTTGATTCACGGTCGCGGAATGTGCGAAAGTAGAGCAACCCCGCAGCGAGGGCCTCGCGGTGCAGCGCCTCAGCTTTGCCCTTGCCGGGTCGTTGGTCGTCTTCGAGTGGCTCAAGCCAAGTGACGCGCCGCTTCTCGATCAATGCGATCAGAAAGACCGCGGTCGGCAGTACCACAAAGAACAGCGCCGCCACGCCAATGACGATCCAGATAATCCACCGCATGGCGCCCCCTCAGCGAAAGTCAATCCCTAAGCCCCAGATGGCGGCGACGGCGTGCGGTCAGGCCACCTTCACCGAACTGGGGATCACCAGTTCGACCTGTACGTCTTTTTCGTTATTCAGCAGTTGGGCCACTTCGCGAATGTTGGCGATGATTTCGTTAAGCGTCTTGCCCTGGGTGTGGACGCTGTCATCCTCCAGGGCATGGGCCGCCAGCCACCCGTCCTCTGCCTGTTCCACCATGACGTGATAAACCTTCATCGGATGTCGCTTTCGAATTCGTTCCAGTCGATGCCGAGGTTACGGGCGATGCGCCTGGTGGTAAAGCGGTTGAGTTCGTTGTGCCGCGGCACGGGCTCGCCACGTTGTCCGGGCTTACCAATTATTGTATGAGATCCGCCCTCGCGAAGCACGACAAATCCACGATCTAACAGGGCCTTGAGTACTTTTCGTCTGGCATAACTCACGGCAGATCCCCCTGAGAAGTCACCCCATGTGCTTGACGATCGCCTTGCCGAATTCGCTGCACTTGAGCAGGGTCGCGCCTTCCATGAGGCGCTCGAAATCGTAGGTCACCGTTTTAGCCCCGATCGCGCCGTCCATGCCCTTGATGATCAGGTCGGCCGCCTCGTGCCAGCCCAGGTGACGGAACATCATTTCGCCCGAGAGAATGACGGAGCCGGGGTTGACTTTGTCCTGGTCGGCATACTTGGGGGCAGTGCCGTGGGTGGCTTCGAAGATGGCGTGGCCGGTGTCGTAGTTGATGTTGCCGCCGGGTGCGATGCCGATGCCGCCGACGCAGGCCGCCAGGGCGTCGGAGATGTAGTCGCCGTTGAGGTTGAGCGTGGCGAGCACCGAATACTCCGCGGGACGGGTGAGGATCTGCTGCAGCATGGCGTCGGCGATCACGTCCTTGATGGTGACCGTTTTCCCGGCCGGGGTCTTGATCGTGCACCAGGGGCCGCCGTCGAGTTCAGTGGCGCCGAACTCTTCTTTAGCGCACTGGTAGCCCCAGTCGCGGAAGGCGCCTTCGGTGAACTTCATGATGTTGCCCTTGTGCACCAGCGTGACGCTGTCGCGGCCCTGCTCGATGGCGTATTGAATGGCAGCCTTGACCAGGCGCCAGGTGCCGTCCTTGCTTACCGGCTTGATGCCGATGCCGGTGGTCTGCGGGAAGCGGATCTTGCTGAAGGGTTGTGGGAAGTTTTCCTTGAAAAGCTTGAGGAACTTGTCGCAGTCGGGCGTGCCCTGCTGGAACTCGATGCCGGCATAGATGTCTTCGCTGTTCTCGCGGAAGATCACCATGTCGGTCAGGTCGGGACGCTTGACCGGCGAAGGCACCCCCCGGAAGTAGCGCACGGGGCGCAAACACACATACAGATCCAGGATCTGTCGCAGGGCCACGTTGAGCGAACGGATGCCGCCGCCGACGGGTGTGGTGAGCGGACCCTTGATGCCGACCAGGTATTTGCGGAAGGCGTCGAGGGTGGCGTCGGGCAGCCAGTTGTCGGTCTGCTTGAAAGCCTTTTCGCCGGCCAGCACTTCCATCCAGGCGATGGAGCGTTTGCCCTTGTAGGCCTTTTCCACAGCCGCATCAAAGACGTACTGGCTGGCCCGCCAGATGTCGCGGCCGGTGCCGTCGCCTTCGATGAAGGGGATGATGGGGTGGTCGGGAACCTGGAGGTGGCCCTGGGCGAAAGTGATCGGTTGGCCGGCCGTGGTGGTCGTCATGCGCGTATCTCCGCGTGTTGAGGTTGCCGTCAAAGACGGACCATTATGCCGGTTCGGGCGCGGGATACAACTGGGGGGCAGACTCAGCGGGTGCCGGTGCCTGCCATGATCTGGTTGAGCAGGGTGTTCAACTTCTGTACCCGTTCGGGGTGTTCGGCGGCCATGTCATGGGTTTCGCCCGGATCGTCGGCCAGGTTGTACAACTCGACGGCTTCCTGCGACTTGGCGGTCTTGTGATGCACCACGAGCTTCCAGTCGCCGACACGCAAGCCGAAGTGGAATTTGCCGCTGTTGTCCTGCTGCACCAGGTGATCGCGGCCCACCGCGCCGGGCTCGCCCAGCAGCGCCCCCAGCACATTGAAACTGTCCGGGCAAGCGCCGTCGGGCAACGTGGTCGTCCCCACCAGCGCACCGAGGCTGGCGGGCAGGTCGATGGTGCAGACCATCTGGTCGCTCACACCCGGCTGCACATGGCCCGGCCAGCGCACGAGCAAGGGCACGCGCGTGCCGCCTTCATAGACGGTGGTCTTGCCGCCGCGGAAGGGGCCGGCCGGCTTGTGATCGCCGAGCATTTCAATTGCTCCGTCTTTGTAGCCGTCGTCGAGCACGGGGCCGTTGTCGGAGCTGAAGATCACCAGCGTGTTGTCAGTCAGGCCCTGCCTGTCCAGTTCGTCGAGGATCTGGCCGACGGTCCAGTCCAACTCAGCGATGGCGTCACCGCGGTAGCCCATGGGCGTGGCGCCCTGGAAACGCTCGTTGGGCATGCGCGGCACGTGCACGTCGTGCGGTGTCAGCACCAGCAGGAAGGGCTTGTCTTTGTGCTGCGCGATCCAGGCTGTGGATTTCTCGACCCACTTGTCCGCCAGGTCTTCATCGCGCCACAGTGCCGCCTTGCCGCCGGACATGAAGCCGATGCGGCCGATGCCGTTGTGGACGGTGTTGTTGTGGCCGTGCGACCAGTCCATGCGCAGTTGATCGCGCAGGGCGATGCCGTCGGGCTGGCCGTCGGGGTTGGTGTTGCTGACGGTGATCGGGTCGGCCGGGTCGAGGTTGACCACGCGGTGGTTTTCGACGTAAACGCTGGGAACGCGATCGTTGGTGGTGGGGAACATGAAGCAGTAATCGAAGCCGATCTCGAGCGGGCCTGGGTTGAGCTCGCCGTTCCAGTCAGGCTGCTGACCGCTGCCCAGGCCCAGGTGCCACTTGCCGATGATGGCGGTGGCGTAGCCGGCATCGTGCAGGAGGGAAGCGAGGGTGACGGTGCCGGGCTGGATGAGGGCGGTGGCGTTGGGCGGCGCGATGCCGGTGCCGGGCTGGCGGAAAGCGTAGCGGCCGGTGAGCATGCTGAAGCGCGTGGGCGTGCAGACGGAAGCGGAGCAGTATCCGCTGGTGAAGCGCAGGCCATCCTGGGCGATGCGGTCGATGTTGGGCGTGTGGACGCGCGTGGCGCCGTAGCAACTGACATCACCGTAGCCCACGTCGTCAGCCAGGATCACCACAATGTTGGGCGGCCGCTCCGCCGCCAGCGCGGCCGGGGCTGCTGCGAAGCTCATTGCCAGCGGCAAAGCAACACCCAGCGAGAGGGGGTGTTGCGAAAATAAGTGAGAACCGGGGAAATTGTTGAGCGTCACGGCTGCATCTCCACGGGGTCTGAAGGGACCATTGGATTATGCTGGAACGCTCGGCTGACGCAACCACAGTTGACCAACCGCGAGCGCCAGCGCGCGGGGTTGGTAGCCGGACCGCTCGCTGGCGCTCGCGGCTGGTATCAGGAACCGGCGGTGGGCGGGTTTCGTTAGGATATGATGGTTCTGGGCCGCCGGGGGTGGGGCCGATTGCCAAGCACCCCCCGCTGCTGCTATAGTAAGTGGCTTCACCGAAGTCGGCAATACGAATACGGACGACCACAGCTTATGGCTCTTACCGCACAGCGACGCGCTTCGATCATCGCCGAGTCCCGCACCCACGAAAAGGACAGCGGCTCACCCCAGGTCCAGATCTCGATCCTCACCGATCGGATCAACGGCCTGACCGAGCACCTGCGCACGCATAACCACGACAACAGCTCGCGGCGCGGCCTGCTGCAGATGGTTTCCCGTCGCAACCGCCTGCTGCGCTACCTGCAGAAGAATGATCGCCAGGCTTACCAGGCCCTGATCGGCCGCCTGGGCCTGCGCAAATAACTCGTACCGTTGTCGTCGCCCGCCCACGGGGGCCGACGGCAGTGGACGGTCGGCTCAAACATCCCGTTTACGCCCTCCGTCATCTGCCCTCCGCTTCCTGAACCGGGTGACGAGTGAAGGAAACTCAAGGAACCCGCGCGATCCGCAAAGAAGACATGCACTTTGCTTCGCGGACGGGTTGAGGTGTTTCCACTTTCCGTTTTCACTTTTCAGGAAACAAAATGTCCGCAAAACCCGCTCCCCACCGTGTCGAGCTGCAACTCGGCGACCGCACCCTTTCCATCGAGACCGGCAAAGTCGCCCGCCAGGCTGACGGGGCGGTGGTCGTACAGTACGGCGAAACCGTCGTGCTGGGCACCGTCGTCCGTGACAAGCCGCGCGAGGGCGTCGATTTCTTCCCGCTGACCGTGGATTACCGGGAGAAGACCATCGCGGCCGGCAAGTTCCCCGGCGGCTTCCGCAAGCGCGAAGGGGCGCCCAATCAAAAAGAAATCCTCACCATGCGGAACATCGACCGACCGATTCGGCCGCTGTTCCCCAAGTACTTCATGGACGAGGTGCAGATTCAATGCTGGGTGCTGGCTTACGACGGCCAGAACGAGCCGGACGTGCTGGCGGGCATCGCAGCCTCGGCGGCGCTGGCGGTCAGCAGCGTGCCCTTCGAGGGCCCCGTCGGCAACGTGCGCGTCGGCCGCGTGGACGGCCAGCTTTGCATCATGCCCACCGAAGCCCAGCGCGAGTTCAGCGACCTGGACCTGCTGCTGTGCGGCCATCGTGACGGGCTGAACATGATCGAGGTCGGCGCCAACGAGTTGACGGAGGACGAGGTGGCCGCGGCCATCGAGTTCGGCTACGAGTACATCAAGCAGGTGGCCGCCCTGATCGATGAATTGGCAGCCAAAGCGGGCAAGGAAAAAGTCTGCGAGTTGCAGAAGCCGACCGACGACATCGTCAACCTGGTCAAGGACAAGCTCACCGAGCCCCTGCGTGCCGCCAAGACTTCCCCGGGCAGCAAGCTGGAGCGGGCCGAGGCGGTCAGCGCCGCCATCAAGAACTTCATCGAGCAGAACTTCCCCGAGCCGGCCCCCACCGCTGGTTATGGCGAGTACAACCAGTGGCGTCAGAATGTCACGCAGGCCAAGAGTGCCGTCCACGACTTGGAAGAACAGCTCACCCGTGAGATCATTCGCACCGGTCAGCGCACTGACGGCCGCAAGCTGGACGAACTTCGCCAGATCACCTGCGAGGCCGGCGTTCTGCCTCGCGTGCACGGCAGCGCCCTGTTTACCCGCGGCGAAACGCAGGCCCTGGTCTACGTCGCCCTGGGCACCGGCAAGGATGAACAGATCGTTGACGGCCTGCAGGAAGAGTACTCCGAGAAGTTCTACCTGCACTACAACTTCCCACCCTTCAGCGTCGGCGAAGCCAAGCGCATCAGCGGCCCCTCCCGCCGCGACATCGGCCACGGCAAGCTGGCAGAGAAAGCCCTCGTGCCCGTGCTGCCCGCCGTCGAAGAGTTCCCCTACACCGTGCGCCTGGTCAGTGACATCCTCGAATCCAACGGCTCGTCCTCCATGGCCTCGGCCTGCGGCGGCACGCTCGCCCTGCTCGATGCCGGCGTGCCCATCAAGGCCCCCGTGGCGGGCATCAGCATCGGCCTGATCCAGAAGGACAACGACAGCCAGCAGGACATCTTCCTGACCGACATCCAGGGCGAGGAAGATCACTTCGGCGACATGGACTTCAAGGTCACCGGCACGCGCAAGGGCATCACCGCCATTCAGCTCGACCTGAAAGTGCGCGGCCTGAACCTCGAACAGATCCGCAAGACCTTCGCCCTGGCCCGCGAGAATCGCATCAAGATCATCGAGATGATCGAAGCGGAGATCCCCACCCCCAACAAGCTCTCGCCGTACGCCCCGCGTCTGCTGACGACCAAGATCCATCCCGACAAGATCGGCAAGCTGATCGGCCCGGGCGGCAAGATGATCCGTCAACTCGAAGCTGACACCGGCGCCACGATCGAGATCGAAGAGGACGGCACGATCCTGGTCTCGGCCGTCGGCGCAGGCAAGGCCGAGAAAGCCATTGAGGAAATCGAGCGTCTGTGTGCCGAGGTCAAGGTCGGTCAGATCTACACCGGCACCGTCAGCACGATCAAGGACTTCGGCGCTTTCATCGAAGTGATCCCCGGCCAGGACGGCCTGTGCCACATCAGCGAGTTGGCGGACGGCTACGTGGAAAAGGTCACCGACGTGGTGAAAGTCGGCGAAAAGGTTCGCGTGAAGGTGATCCTGATCGACGACCAGGGCCGGGTGAAGCTCAGCCGCAAGGCTGCGTTGAAGGAAGAAGCCAAGCAAGCTGCCGCCGAAGGCGCCAAGGCCTGAGTGGATTACATCCCCATGCACACTGTCGGCAGATCACCCTAGGGTGATTCGGGGATGTACATCCAATTGTGGTCTAGGTAAAATCTCGCAATTTTTCGTAAACACCGCCCCGCATCCGACGGTTAATACACCGACGCTGCTATACTGGTAGGCAAGGGGCGTGCACATGCCAGAGAGTGCATCTCAATCACTCAAACTGTTTATGGACGATCGGGCCTGGCCTTTGATCACTGAACGGCTGCGCCTGTCGGTGCGCGAGAGCCAGATCGCCCGCGCGGTGTTCGAGGATCGCAAGGAAGCGGCCATCGCCACCAGCCTCGGCATCTCGCCGCACACGGTGCGCACGCACATGGAGCGGCTGTATCACAAGCTGGGCGTGCAGAGCCGGGTGGAATTGGTGGTGTTTATTCTGGGTGAATTTCTGCGCCTGACCGCTGATGATGACAACGAGTTGCCGCCGATCTGTTTTCGCCGCAGGACGGGGGAATGCCCTTTCAGCGACGGCGAATCGGAATGCTCCAATCAGAGCGACCATTAACATTTCTAACCTGACGTCCCCATGCAGGCTGTAGGTCGATCCGCCGACTGGGGGCGAACCAACTTTCGCAGTATCGTTCAGCGCGCAAGCCACCTCAGCGGAGGAGAAACGGGGTAGTGCGATCCATCCAACGGGGTCGCTGTCGCTGCGTGCCGCGCCTTGACGTGGTTCGTTCTGTCCCGTCGTCATGCGCGCGTTCGAGATTCCCGACGGCTGCAAACCCGAAACACATTCTGCAGAGGAGAAGATCATGTCACCACGGATCACCGCATCTCGCTCGGCGTTGCTGCCAACGGGCAGCACGAGTTTGCCCATATTGCTGCTGTGGCAGGTGATGCTGCTGGCCCTGCCGCCGGCGGCCCAGGCGATCACCTGCATCTGGAACGGCTCGGCGGGCAACTGGGACACCGACAACAACTGGTCCACCCGCGAACCGCTCTACTACGATTACGCTTACATCAACAGCGGCGTGGTCACCGTCAACCAGACGGGCGAGACTGCCGGCGAACTGCACCTGTCCGGCGCATTGAACGTTGAAAGCGGCGATCTGACCGTGGACTGGATCAACAATTCCGCTTACCACATCGAAAGCACCGGCGTACTCTCGGTCAACGGCGGCACCGTCACCATGGGCGGCCAGTACGCCTCCGGCAGCCATGTTTACGGCACACTCACCGTCAACGGCGGCAAGTTCGTCAACACCGACACCACCGGCGTCGATGCCCGTGGCGGACACATCAACATCACCGGCGGTTGGCTGCAATCCCTCAACGGCCCGCTGCTGCAGACCTACGACAGCTCCACCCACATCACCCTCGCCCAATCCGCCGGCGGCCTGGAGATCGCCTCCTTCACCGCCTCACCCACCAACATCGCCAGCCGCTTCACCTGGACCGGCGGACGACTGCGCCTGACCCAGACCGACCTGGTCATCGCCAACAGCGGCATCCTCGGCCCCTCGCTCACCCTCGGGCCCACCCACATGCTGGTCGTGGATCAGACGCTCTCCATCACCGGTAGCTGCATCATCAACGCCAACGAGGCCATGCTCGACGCCAACCTGCTACGAATCGAAGGCGGAACCCTCAAGAATCCGCAGATCATTTTCGACAGCGACCGTGAGACTCATCTGATGTTTTATCAGTTCGGCTCCGACAGCCAGCTCATCCGTGATCAGGCCGGCGCCACCCACATCACCGGCGGCTACAGCATGCAGTACGGCCAAGCCCACATCAACGCCGGTGAAGTACACATCAACCAGTTGGTCAACATCGTCAACGGCCACTTCTACCACGACAGCGCCAACGGCCATTCCACCCTGGAGTCCACCTCCATCGGTGGCGGAGCCACCGCCATCGGTTCTTTCAACATGTCCAACGGTACCGTGGATATCACCGTCGGCGCGGGCATCCCGGGCAAAGCCCTAGACGTTGGCGGCAACGGCCAGGGCACGTTCAATCATTCCAACGGCACCGTCAACATCTTCAACGGATCGATCACCCTGGCTGAAAACGCGGGGCAAGGCATCTACAACCTCTCCGGCGGCACCCTCGACATGCACGACAACCACATCGTCTTCGGCAACGGCGACCCGCAGTTCAACTTCACCGGCGGCACCCTGCGCAACGTCGGCCGCTTCGATGACATCGGCGTCATGCGCCCAGTGGTCTTCAGCGGCTCGGCCCATCTGGTCCGCGATCAGGCTGGCCTGACCGACTTCTACGGCGCTCGACTGCTGGCCACCGGCAATACACGCATCGACCTGAGCGCCGGCTCGATCAAGAGCGAGTTCTTCCCCGTGCTGCTGACCGGACGAACCTGCCTCGAGCAGACCGGCGGGGCTGCCAGCTTCTTCGGCGGTCTGAGCCTGGGTGAGAGCGGCTACAGCTCGCCCGATGTCCAGTATCTGATGCACGCCGGCTTTCTCGATGTCGGCAGCATGTTCGGCATGCGCGTGGGCTACGAGGGCACCGGCCAGTTCACCCAATTCGACGGCCAGGTCAACGTTGATTCTTCCGAAGGCCTCAGCATCGGCGGCAACGGCGGCTTCGGTGTCTATCAACTCAAGGGCGGACTGCTCGACATGCACACCGGCGCCATCCGCGTGGAAAACGGCCTGTTCCACTTCACCGGCGGCACGCTCAAAAACGTCAACGACTTCTACGGCGACCTCGACCAACAAGGCGGCACGCTTATCATCGGCGGCTCGATCGGCGTGATGTTCATCTACGGCAACTACGAACTGGACGCCGACGCCATCCTGGAAATCGAACTGGCCGGCGACAGCAACGTGGTATGGCAGGACCGCGACACCTGCTATGTCGACGGTGCTGCTGTACTGGAAGGTCTGCTGCACTTGTCGACGACCGGCGGCTACATGCCCGACTTCGGCGACTACTTCGACGTGATGCGCGCTGAGACGATCGACATCACCGGCATGACGTTGGACGGCGTGCCCAACCTGCAGGCTGAGGTGTTTTCCATTGCCGGAGGCCAGCAGGTACTGCGACTGACGTTCATCCCTGAACCGGCCGGCGCGATGTTGTGGCTGTCGGTCATGCTGTTTCTGTCTGTCCGCCGGCATGCCGGCTTCCGCTGAACTGTTGAGAATCGGCAGCTTGGCCCAATTGGGGTCATTCCCGACCGCAGATTCACGCGACCTTTGCGCAATTCAAACCTTCTGCTGACCTGGAGCGTCGATGCTGATAGGGCATGCACTACAGGACCGTCTGGATCAGCGACTTGCACCTGGGCTCGCGCGGTTGCCGTGCGGCTGAGTTGTCGCGCTTCCTCAAGCACCTGCGCTGTGAACGGCTGTACCTGGTGGGTGATGTGCTCGATCTCTGGCGGCTGCGCAGTCGCTGGTACTGGCCGGCCGAACACAACGACGTCATCCGCCGGTTGCTCAACCACGCCCGCCATCATTGCCAGGTGATCTATCTGCCCGGCAATCACGACGAAGCAGCCCGCCACTCGCGCCGACGGACATGCTTGGCGTTGCCGTGGCTCTGTTCAGCTTCGGACACATCATGTTGCGCCATCTATGGGCGCTACTTTTGAGTTTGCATGGCAGACTCTCGTTCGCAGACACCTATCATCGCACCGACTGCAGTCGAGCAATATCGAACTCACCCTCTTCGACGATCTGGCGTTCATGCCATTGACCCGGGCCACTAACAACACGGACGGGTTAAATCGCACGGTCTGCCGTCTTGCTGGTCTTTAATGCTCCCATTACAATTCGCAAAGATATTCGAACCTGTTGAGATCTGCTCAAGCATAATCCGCAGATACCACCGGTTTGGCTGAAATTTCGACCGGGATGCACCATGTCGCGATCGTAGAAGAACATACCTTGCCATACTTCTTAAACCAATCACAACGTTTCTATGCGGCGCTCAACACATTCGATCCTCTTTCGCACGATCCGCTGTTAGCCGCGTTGGATCCCGTACCACGTAACCGGGAGCTCACCTCTGAGGAGGGACGTCTCCCTTTGTTTCGCCTTGCTCTGTTTTTCTTGTTCCTTTGTGGTCCAACCGTGTTTTTTGCTGCCTGCCCCAGCAAATTATTAGGCGGCACGCTGGCAGGCTCAGGCCACACACATCCGATGCTGCGGGACTTCGCCATATGGGGCCAATACTTACTATGGGCGATCTGGCTTGTCATGATCGTGTGGGGCAGACGATTGTTAGGCGAGTTGCTGAACCATCTCGTGATGTCCGGCATCATTCAAAAGGCGCCTGACACGACCACGCTCCATTGGCAATGTCACAGTCGACTCCTTCGCTTCTTCGAGTGGGTGACACGGCTCAACAGTCGTCGCTTGATTTTCTGGATACCAGTCCTGTTGTTCTTGAACTGCCTCAACCAGTACCAGATGCTCTGTGATCAGACTTTTCACAATTGGACTTCCACCCTAGCCGAACCCCATACGCTTTTGTATGTCTTTCACGTCGGCGACAAGCAACCTCACCTGGCTGGTATGTGGCATTTATGCATTGCCAGTCCCTTCGGCGGGTACCTGATCTTAATCATTCTGCGGCTTTTCGTGATGTTTGCCTGTTTGTTGGGAGCTGTCGCACGTTGTCGGCATCTGCGTATCACACCCAGTCACCCCGACGGTACTGGGGGGATCGCATGTGTGGGACAAACCGCGCTTGCATTCTCGACGTTCATCTTTTCGTCGGGATTGTGGTTAACTGCTCTATCTTTTCAAATAGCGGTCAACATACACTCAGCAACATCTTTGGAAACCGCAGCAGCAGCATCTGCTCACCATCAAATCGATCTAGCCAATGCAACGATGTTCTGTTTGTTGTGGGTTATTTACCTGGTGTTCGGCCCGCTGATGTTTTTCCTGCCGCTGTTGCCTTTGCGCGGCGTGATGAAGACGGCCAAGCGTCAGTATCTGCTCCAGGTCGAATCGCTCTATGAAGATACCGACCATCAACATCGACAACACCTCGCCAGTCATCAATTGAATGCTGATACCCTCCAAACCCAGCTAAATCTCGCAGAAGTGATGGTACGCGCAAAGGGAATGGCCGTTTGGCCATTCGACCGCAAGACCTTCCTGCGATTCGCGGGAACGCTGGTATCGCCGCTGGTACCCATATTGATCGAGCGCGCAGGATTGGTGGGAACACTCCTAACGTTCTTTCAACTGAATTAGCCCGTCCGCACACTCATCACCACCCCGTCCACGCGCGATGACCTGCCCCACACACGTTTCGACCCCCGAAAGTTAATCGTGTGGGCCGCTAGGCGCGGTCCGGGAGTGTTTCCGGATCCATGTGGGTGGTTCCGGGCAAGAACGGCTGCCTGGATCACGATCTGCGGGCGGCCTGCCTGGGCGCGCTGCGACTGGATCGACGCGCGGCCGTCGAACATGCACGACAATTCACGTGGCAGCGCTGCGTCCAGATCGCTCTGGATCACATTGCCCACTTTCCCGGTCCGGACTCGGCCGGCTCAACGTCACATCTTCACGGCACAAGAGCAGCGCATCACTTGCCGCTGACGCCCACCGTGGCCGCAGCGCGTGCATGCGACGAGGTATGCGGCGGCGTGTAGCGGCCGTTCTCCAGAATGGCTTCCGCTTCCTGGCGGTAGGCGTCCATCACATAAGCGATGCCGGAGACTTTGGCCGACTCTTCAGTCAGAGCCAGCAGGTCGTTACGACTGATGGTGCTGAGCTTGAAGTTGCGGCTGCCGGCCATCAACTGCTGCAGGCCGGTCTTGATCTTCTGCACGAAGGTGTACAGGCCGATGGCGCCCAGCGGCATATCCTTGGTGCGACCGTTGAATTGCGACTTGACTTCCTGGTAGCAGACGTAGATTTCCTCCGGGCTGGAGCCGAACTTGGACACGGTCTTGGGCAGCTTGCCGTCCTTGAGCCACTGCTGCACGTTCTTGCCGACCATGCCGGGGATCATCAGGGCACGTCCCATGCACACAGCCTTGAAATGCGGCGCGCCCAGGGCCAGGGCTTTGAAGATGCCCGCCTCATCGCTGAATCCGCCGCCCATCGCCAGGTCTGGCACCCGAATGCCGCGAGCCGTCAGCTTCTCGGCGAACTCACTGGCCAGACACTGCAGGTAAAACGTCGGCGTGCCCCACTCGTTCATCATCGACCACGGACTCATGCCCGTGCCGCCCGGCGCGCCGTCGATGGTGATCAGGTCCAGCTTGGCTTCAGCGCCCCAGCGCAGAGCCATGGCCAGTTCCTTCATGGAGTAGGCCCCGGTCTTGAGCGTGATGCGGCGGAAACCCAGGCGGCGCAAACGAGCAATCTCCGCCATGAATGTATCCTGATCGACAAAGCCCAACCGGCTGTGTCGCTCGAAATGCTTGATCGCGCCGCTCTCGTACGCAGCCTGCACCACGGGGCTGGATGGATCGGGCAGCACGACATAACCGCGGGACTGAAGGTCCAGGGCTCGCTGCAACGAATCGACCTTGATCTCGCCGCCGATGCACTTGGCGCCCTGTCCCCACTTCAGCTCGATGGTGTCCAGATTGTGCGCCTCGAGCACGTACTCAGCGACACCCAGGCGGGTGTCCTCGACGTTCATCTGCACCAGGATTTCGCCGACGCCGGTGTGGAACTTGCGGTACTCGGTGATGCGGCGGTCCAATTCGGGTGAATGCTTGATCTTGCCATCGCCGCGCAGCACCAGGTCGGGATCGACGCCGGCGACGTTCTCACCGCAGACCAGTGTGATACCGCTGATGGCAGCGCCGATGGCGAAGTGCTCCCAGTTGCGGCGGGCGATGTCGGTCGAGCCCAGGGCACCGGTGAAGATGGGCACGTTGAGCTTGACCTTGTGCTGCCAGCCGTATTCGGTGGCGGTATCGACGTTGGGGAACAGCGCTGTGTCCGAGTTGCCATTGGTACCATCAGGCAGGCCTTTGGCGCCCTGGGCGTAGCCCTGGATGTTCAGGTGCGAGTAATCGATGGGGTAGTCTTTATCAGCGCCGGCGGTGATGCGGCCGTAGTCGGCGGGGTAGAGCACTTCACGTCCGCGCAGGCTGGCGGTCCAGACTTCGCAACCGCCGGTGCAGCCGTCGAGGCAGCGCGAACATAGGCCGCTCATGGGCACCACATAGCGCGAGCGATTGAAAGTGTCAGTGGCGTCGTTGGCATTGGGTCGTCGCAGGTTGGCCATGGCTCAGCTCCGATTGAGAAACGGGTTTAACGGGATCAGCAGGACGGTCGCTGACGTCGGGTTGCCTGCGGGCATGATTGGCAACCAATTGCCGCATAATCTCAAGATGATGCGACAGACGCCAACGATCGCATCTTACGATTTCTATACAGAATCGCAACTAATTATTGATTTTACAGTAGTTTACAATCATTCTTAACTGGGGCGGGTTGCGGCAATATTGCCGTTTGCGTGAACATTGCGGCAGTTTATTTCCGTTGACGTTCGGTAGATTTGCCGTAACATGGCCCATGGCGGCACAACGAGTCGCCCGCTTTGCCGCGGCTGACAGTCATCACGGCAATCGCTTGGCCGCGCCTCACTGATCCGTCACGCTCAGGTTCTTGAAAAAATGACCACACCCAAGACCCAACGCAACCGACTGCTGATCCTCACCGCCTTACGCCGTTCCACCGGGCCCATGACCGGCTCGCAACTGGCGGAGGTGCTCAGCGAGTCCGGCCATCCACTCAGCGAACGAGCGGTGCGGCTGTATCTCAACGCGCTCGATCAGGAGGGACTGACTGCGGCCCATGGCAAGCGCGGGCGCGTGCTGACGGATAAAGGGCTGGCTGAGTTGCGCAACGCCCAGACGTTTGAGCGCGTGGGATATCTATCAGCCAAGATCGATCAACTGACCTACGGCATGAGCTTCGATCTGGCTGACTGCAGCGGACGGGTCGTGGTCAACACTTCGCTGGTCAAGCCGAAGACTTTCATCAAACTGGTGGACAAGGTGTGTCAGGTTTTTGCCCACGGCTATGCCATGGGACAACTGGTGGGCGTGCTGGCACCGGGAGAAACACTGGGTGAATGGACCGTGCCTGCGGACGAGGTGGGCTTCTGCACCGTCTGCTCCGTCACGCTCAACGGCGTACTGCTGAAGCACGGCGTGCCCACCGCCTCACGCTTCGGCGGATTGATCCAGTTGCGCGACAGCAAACCCACGCGCTTCGTGGAAATGATCCACTACAACGGAACAAGCATCGATCCGTTGGAAGTCTTCATCCGCAGCGGTATGACCGATTACCACGGTGCGATTCGTGACGGCAACGGCCTGATCGGCGCCAGCTACCGGGAACTGCCTGAAAACAGCCGCGACCTGGTGGTGCACCTGGCCGAGCGCCTGGCGGCCGTGGGATTGGGGGGATTCATGCAGATCGGCATGCCCGGGCAGAACGTGCTGGAAGTGCCGGTCTGTGAAGGCTGCATCGGTGCGGTGGTGATCGGCGGTTTGAATCCCATCGCCATCATGGAGGAGGCGGGTCATCGCGTGCAGTCCCGCGCTCTGTCCGGATGGATGGAGTACGAAAGGTTGTTACGTTTCGAGCAACTGCCGTCCGCGATCAAAGCCTACGTCTGACACGCTCCCCTGCTCCGACTTGCGCCCGCACAACTGTCGGTGTCTCTGTCGGAAGCTGTTATTAGTTTTCTAGAAAACTAATAATAGCCATCGAGGGGGTGGAAACGTCGGCAGGCAGTGGGGGGAAGATGATGCGCAGTGGGGAATGACGCATGTTATCCGCGCGGCTTGCCGGTCCACGAACAACTCCGGGTTGCCCGGCGTGTGAGCAGGATTACAGCGATCGGTGTGATCCGGCGTCACGGCTGCAGGATGACGTACATCGCATCGGCGGGCACGGTCAGCACGATCGCTTCGCCGTCGCGGATCACTTCGACGGGAGCTTTTTGATAGCCGTTGGGATCGAGGGCGACGGCACTTTCCACCAGCGTGTTCTGCAACGTGAGACGGACGTGGCTTTGCGTCACCATCCAGGGGGCATTGCCGTGGTTGACGATCTCCTGCAGGGTGACGGTCTGGTCATCCTTTTTTTCGGTGACGGTGCGCTGCTGCCAGCCGTTGGGGCGAGCGGTGGTGCCGACCTGCACGAGGATGCGCTGGCTTTCGTCAAGCGGTTTACCATCCAGGGACACGACCAGGATCGCGGCATAGTCATCGTCGGACTCGATGCTCAGGCTGGTCAGGTTGAAGGTCTTCTGCTGGTTGAGGAAACCCACCGCCCCTTTGGCGCAGGGCGCGTCGAGTGTAACGATGCCGCGGCCGAAGTCCCAGTGAAGCTGCCGGGTGTCGGAGATGACGATCTTGTTGCGCGTGTCGATGTAGGGTGAAAGATCGGCCACCTGCGTCCGGGCTGGATCGCTGTCGTAGATCACCTGCACAGGCCCGACCAGGAAAGCCAGGCGATCGACGATATCGCGCACGGCTGAACGATCGGAGATGTCAGCCGCGTCACGATTGGGATCGTAGGTTCCCTCCTCGCTGATGATCGGCGAGCGGCGCTGCCACATGTCAGCCAATGCGCGATGCTCGACGACCACGGGTTTGCCCTGCTGGACGTAACCAGCCCTGTACATCAACGCAGCCGCGGGGAAGTTGCCCATGAGCGTGGGCGTGGCGATCACCCACATGCCCAGGGCATCGACGTAGCCATTGGCAGACGACGGCTGACGCCATTGCGGCTGCTGCATGGCGAACCAGTAATAGGCATCGACACCAGTCAACGATTGGTATGCTGCGATCAGCCAGGGGCCTTCGGATTGATACAGATTGGGCGGCACCCACAAACCCTCGGGATTGATGAAGGCCTTGTCGGGCGCCTGCTTGATGGCCAAAGGCAGCGACGGCGGATTGAGCGTGACGGAGCGATTGTCGAAGCGATCGCCGCTGCCGATGGCCCAGCCCTGGTACTGGCCCTTGTGCGGGGCGGTGGTGTAGCGGTTGAGCCCGAGCACTTGGTTGGCGGTGTAGCTGTAGCGTTCCAGGTCGTTGAGGCGCAGCGGGTCGGCGGTGCGCCAGTTGCCGGCATTAATCACCTGCGGGGCGTGCAAGTCCTCGCGGAGGTAGCGGGCGACCTCAGCGTTCCAGTCGCGCATGGTTTCGGTGAGGAACTGGGCCTGGTCGCTTTTGCGCAGTTCGCTGCTGGTTGAGCCGTCGGTTTTAGCGAGGCTCCAGAGTTTGCAGAAGCTGATCAGGCCGCGATCCCAGTCGTCGCCCCCGGAAGCGCCTTCAGCTTTGGCGCCGTGCCAGGCCTGGCGGGCTTGGTCCAGTGAGCCGTACTTCTGGATGAGCCACTGGCCGAACTTGCGGCGAAGCAGGTCGAGGTCAAGACCGCCGATGTGATCGAAGGTCCAGAACAGCAGCGAGTCTTCGTTCTGAATCTGGAAGATGGCCACGGCCGGTTCTTCGCGCAGCGGTTTGCCGGTGTAGGGATTGATGCGGGTGAACAGCTCGCGCAACCAGTTTTTGTAGGCTTCCTGCAAACGGGTATCGAAGAAGAGCAGCCCGGTGGGGTTGGGCGCATCCGAATCGCGCGGCAGGCCCCAGGCTTGGCGCAAAGCCTGGCCGTTCTTGTCCTTGAGGTTGATACTGTGAGCGTAGTACGGCGAAAGCGTCAGGTAGATGCCTTCGTCCTTCATGGCGGCCACCATCGCAAACACCTGGTCGAGGGCCTGCTCGTCAACGCTGTCCAGGGGTTGATCGGGATTTTTCGGTTGCAGCGCGCCGTGCCAGCGGACCATGTTGACGCCGTGCTTGGCCAGGAATCGGGCGTTCTCGCGCAAGGCGGCATCACCCTGGCGGTAAGTCTGCGTGTTGACTGCCCAGAAGCGGATCGGCTCACCGTCACCTCGCACGAAGTCACCGTGCTCATTGACGCGAATGAAGCCGTGCTCGCCGGCCGTGTCTTCGTTGAGATAGGAAAGATCGAGCAGGGCATCGTCCTTGAACGGATCGCGTCCCGGATTGAACACCCAGCAGCCGGGCGGCGCTTCGACATCGCTGGCAGCGCTTTTTTCACCGGGCTTGAGCATGCCATGCGGCAGCCAGGTCGGATCGTCGGTGAAGACGAAGGCGTCGATCATGCCGTGATGGGCGATGTCACTTTCGGTGCGAAAGTCGATGGTGTTGCTCCCGGCCGGCAGCGTCACATCGCCGACATCGACCCAGGCGATGAAGCGCATGTCGCGCTGGCCGTTGGCGGCAATGTTGATCGGATCGATGGAGCCGTCGAGACTCAGCGGAATCTTCGTCCACGGCCCGTCATTGAGGCGATAGCTCATGGCGGCCTGCACCGGATTGCAGCGCAGGAAAAAACGATAGGTTTTTGCAGCCGAGACATCGAACTGGTAACGGGCGGTGCCGAAAGTGGTTTTATCTTTGCCGTAGTGCGAGATCATCTGCCCGCCGGACAGCTCGCCGCTGCGCACGGATGTGTACCAGCCGTGATGGTTCATGCCATCCTGGGACAGCGCATCCTCGCCCTCGATCCAGATCGAATCGCCCAGGGCCGCAGCAGCCAGGCAGCCGGTCAACAGCATGGCAAGCAGCTTCATGCCGCGAGTCTAACAAAAAAGCGGTGAGGCTTGAGGGTTGAGGCTTGAGGGTTGAGAAGAACTGTCTTTACCCTCATGGCTCAAAGCTCATGGCTCATGGCTCATGGCTTCATCACATCCGCCCGGCCTTGGCGGCATAGGTGAAAGCGTGCAGCACGTTCTCCACCGGCACATCGGGCTGCAGGTGATTTTCCGGGGCCAGCACGAACCCGCCGCCCTTGTTCAGGGCCGCCATCTTGGCGTCGATGTCGCGCTGCACGTCGTCCTTCGTCCCGCGCATGGCCTGCTTGATGTCCAACGCGCCCAGGAACGCCAGGCGATCGCCGAAGCGCTGCTTGATGGCATTCAGATCGTTGCCCACGCCGGTCTCCACGCAGTGGAACACATCCGCGCCCGTGGCGACAAAGCGATCGAGGAACTTTTCCACCTGCCCGTCGGAGTGCAGCAGCACCTTGGCCTGCGGGGCTTTGCTCTTGATCAGTCGCACCAGCTTGCGATAGCGCGGCAGGAACAACTCGTCATACACCTCGGCGCTGATGATCGGCCCGGCCGTGCCCGCATAATCGTCACCGGGCAGTTCCACCATGTCCACGTAAGGCCCGGCCGCATCCATGTACAGGCTGTAGAGATCGCAGAAGAAATTCAGCAGCTTATCCAGCAGCGCATTCATCAACGGCTTGTTCAGCAGCACGGCCATCAGCACGTTTTCCGGGCCCATCAACTGCTGCGCCTGCTCGAACAAACCGTAGCTGTTGGGAGCGCGGGCGATCACGCCGTAAGGCGTCTTGCGGGCCAGGTGAGCTGCGCGCTTTTTGAGCGGCTCGAGACGCACCAGTTGTTCAGCCGGGGGAAGCTGGTAGCGCTCGATCACTTCAGGACTGGTGGATTCCACATCATCGATGATGATGGGTGTAATGTGGGTGATGGTGCGGATGTGTCCCTTGTGGAACAGGTAATGCAGGCCGAAGCGGTCGGTGCTTTCCGCTTCGCCATCAGGCGGGACGTTGGAAAAGTCGGGGCCGTTGATGTCGGTGCTGCCCAGCCAGACGTAGCGCACGTCAATGCCCAGGGCTTGCATGACGCGATCGTCGAGATAGTTGACGGTGCGGCCGTGGCGTGGTCGGATGCACCATTGTTCGTCGCGTTCGTAGCCGAGGACTTCGAGCAGTTGGAAGTACAGCCCGTCTGTGATGCCGTAGTAGCTGCCCCACAGCGCCAGCGGCGCGCGGTCGGCCGGCTTGCGCTCGAGGGCGGCGCGGAAGCGCTCGCGCGGTGTCCAGTCGTTTTGTTGGTTCATAAACCCGCTCCTCTTGAACCGGCCGGCATGTCCCGGCGTAGAATTCAGTGGTGAGTATAAATACCGCCGCCATGTGCAAAAGTGCTTTAGCAAAAGCCAGGGGAAAAACTGATATGACAACTGCCGCCGCCGAGATGCTGGATCGGGACGTGACCTGCCTCAACTGCGGTTACAACCTGCGCGGCATCAACCCGGCTGGAACGTGTCCAGAATGCGGCATGTCGATCTCCATCGCCCTGCGCGAGGACCATCTGCAAGACGCGCCCGAGCCGTGGCGGCGAACCGTGCGCCTGGGGACAGCCCTGGTCTGCCTGGGCACGCTCATCAGCTTCCCGCTGCTGAACATCGGGCCGTTGCTGGCTGCCATCGGGTTCTGGCTCGTGACCGTGCGCCAACCGCAACGCAATGAGCCGCGACACGACATGCTGGTGCGCATCTTCGCCCGCGGCACGCTCATCCCCGGGGCGGTCGGCTGGACCATCATCGTCAACGGGCTGCTGTTTGTGACCTGGCGCTATCGCTTCAGCCATCAGTTCGAGTGGAGGACGTACGACGTGCTGTTCATCAGTTGCGCCAGCCTGTTCGGTATCGGCGTGGCGGCCATGGCTCAACATCTGCGCGTGCTGGCCGAGCGCAGTGAGGACAGCGGGCTGGTGAAAATGTGCCAGCGATTGTTCTGGGCCTGGGTGGCCGGTGGATTTGTGGTCGCGGCCGTGGGTGGCGCGATCGACCTCTACGGCAAGTTCGCGCCGCGCTGGCATGACCGCTGGCAGGTCTACGGCGTCGACCTGCTGGGACTGGTCGCGGCCGGGGTGCTGTTTCTGCTGATGCTGTGGCTGTGGTTCGAGACGCTGCGCACCGGGCTGCGCTTTCGTCGGGCGATGAAGCAGATCAAATGAAATGACATTCACCGCAGATGACGCGGATTGCAAGGATTTTTGCCACGGATGAACACGGATGCACACGGATGGAATAGCATTGATATCTTGATTCTTCTCCACGATCCGTGTTTATCCGTGTTCATCCGTGGCTAATTCTGAAATCTGCGTAATCTGTGGTTCCTGTCTTTCTCCGTGCTCTCTGCGTCCTCCGCGGTGAATTCGCTTTCACGATTGCAACTTGCGCCGGGCCTGGAAGAATCGCTGCAGCACGCCCACGCATTCGCCGGCCAGCACACCGCGGCGGATCGTCAAACGGTGATTGAAACGCGGCTCGTCGCACAGCCTGGCCAGCGAATCCACGCAGCCCATCTTGGGATCGGCTGCACCATAAACCAGCTCACCCATGCGGGCGTTGACCAGTGCCCCGGCGCACATCGGGCAAGGCTCAATCGTCACCGCGATGCCGCAGTCTTCCATGTGCCAGGTGCCCAGCTCCGCTGCCGCCAGGCGCAGGGCCAGGATTTCCGCGTGGGCGGTGGGGTCGGACAGCGCCTCGCGCAGGTTGTGACATTGTGACAGCACCTCATCGCCGCGATAAACCACCGCCCCGATCGGCACTTCGCCCTCGGCGGCCGCCAACTCCGCCTGCTCCAGGGCCAGACGCATCATGTGTTGGTCCCGCTGCATGACACTACACTACTGCACATGCGCGTTCTCTGCTGCCCGGACAGTTTCAAGGAATCGATCAGTGCCGCCGACGCTGCCGAGGCGATGGCCCGTGGCGCCCGCGCGGCCGGGGCCGATGCGGATGTCTGCCCCATCGGCGACGGCGGTGAAGGCACCGTGGAAGCGATGATCGCAGCCACCAGCGGACAATGCTGCGTCAGCCGCGTCACCGGCCCGCTGGGCGAACCGATCGATGCAGCTTGGGGTTTGCTCGGTGATGGTCAAACCGCGGTGATCGAGATGGCGGCCGCCTCCGGCCTGGCCCTGGTTCCCCCGGACAAACGTGATCCCACACGCACCACCACCTTCGGCACCGGCCAGTTGATCCGGGCGGCCCTCGATGCCGGCGTCGGGCGCATCATCCTCGGCATCGGCGGCAGCTCCACCACCGACGGCGGCTGCGGCGCGGCGCAGGCCCTAGGCGCACGGTTCATCGGAACCACCGGCCTGATGTGCGGCGGCCTGATGCAACAGGTTGAATCCATCGATCTGAGCAAACTCGACCCGCGATTGAAGTCCGTGGAGATCGTGGTTGCTTGCGATGTCACCAACCCGCTGGCTGGCCCCAACGGCGCGGCTTACATCTACGGCCCGCAAAAGGGCGCAACCCCCGACATGGTTCAGCAACTGGATGCCGGCCTGCGTCACCTGGCCAAGCTCGCCCCCGCGATGGATGAGCAACCCGGCAGCGGCGCGGCTGGCGGCCTGGGCGGCGGCGCGGTGGCGTTCCTGGGAGCCAAACTGCAAAGCGGCATCGAACTGGTGCTTGACGCCCTGCACTTCGATCAGCGACTGGTCAACTGTGATCTGTGCCTGACCGGCGAAGGCAAAATGGACGGCCAGACCTTGTCAGGCAAAGCGATCATGGGCGTCGTCAAGCGCTGCAACAAAGCCAACGTGCCGGTGATCGCCCTGGTTGGTTGCGTGGGCAAAGATGTCGATCGCATGCTGGATGCGGGTTTGGCGGCCTACCACCTGATCGCCCCACCGCCCCCGGAAGTGACGATCGAAGAATCGATGCGCCGGGCTGGAGAGTTCCTAGAACGTTGCGCGCGTGAGGTGGTTGAAAAACAATCGAATTGAACCGCCCTGACGCAGAAGACACGGAGGTAAACAATATTAGCCACGGATGAACACGGATAGACACGGATAACAAAAACAGATTCAGAACTTTTAGCTTCCATCCGTGACCATCCGTGTTCATCCGTGGCTAATGCCTTTCTCCGCGTCCTCTGCGTCTCTGCGGTTCAACTTCTTTGTCATTTATCAGCAGCGCCTTGATCGCCTTGCGCTGCGGGTTGGGCAAGGGCAGATCATCCAGGTCATCCAGCGCCCGCCACTGCGTTTGGCCGTTCGTTTTGCCGTGCAACACGGTTGCGGTCAGCAGTTCAAAGCGAATTGTGCGATGCGTGGTGTGATGAGTGAATGACTCCAGTGTTCGCGGGGCGCTCACGCTCAGGCCGAATTGATCTTTGATCCAGTTGACGGGATCGTCAATTCGCTGTTCGGCGGTGGTCAGTTGCCACATATTGGACCACAGCCCGCGCGGGTTGCGCTGCTCGAAGAGGTAGCGGCCGCGGCGGTGCAGGGCGAGGATGGTGTGTGTGACCGGCCTGGGTGTCGTGCGTTGGGTCTTGATCGGCAGTTCGTCGCTGCGCGTGGTGCATAACTTGTGCAGAGGGCAATCCGCACAGCGCGGCTGGCGCGGCGTGCAGACGGTGGCGCCAAGGTCCATCAGCGCCTGGTTGAAATCGCCCGGCCGGGATGGTGAAACCAGTTCTCCCGCCAGTTGCCAGAGTTGATTTTTCGCGGCGGTGGCGTCGATCGGCTGACGGATGGCGAACAGGCGGCTGAGCACGCGGGCCACGTTGCCGTCGAGGATGGGCGCCGGCTGCTGATATGCGATGGAGGCGATGGCCCCGGCGCTGTAGCGGCCGACCCCCGGAAGGGAAAGCAGTTGACCCAGTTGCTCGGGAACGCGGCCGCCGTGCTGTTGAACAATGATCCTTGCTGCGGCGTGCAGATGGCGAGCCCGGCGATAGTAACCAAGTCCCTGCCACAGGCGCAGCACACGCTGTTCATCCGCAGCCGCCAGGGCTTCGACGGTGGGAAAGGCCTCCATGAACCGCGCAAAATACGCCAGCACGGTGGCCACCTGCGTCTGCTGCAGCATCGCTTCCGACACCAGCACGTGATAAGCATTGGCGCTGCAAGAGTTTTTTTGATTCCTGGAACCCTTCCGAGCGCCATCGCCCGGCGGCGCACGCCACGGCAGCACGCGATGATGGCGGTCATACCAACGCAGCAACGACCGGCGGACAGCATTTTTGCAGGCATCGCGGCGCATCGCACGATGATAGCAGAGCATGCTTTCACATCGCCTGTCGTTACCCGACGTTCGACGATCGCTGACGCATAAGTTCAGCATCATGGGCACCGAAGGTTACCTGACCATCGGCCTGTTCGATGACGGAAAGCCCGGCGAGATTTTTATCAAGATCAGCAAGGAAGGCTCCACGCTGTCCGGCCTGATCCAGGCGTTTTGCCGGTCTTTTTCGCTGGCCATCCAATACGGCCTGCCCATCAGCGAGGCGGTGCGACGCTTCAAGGGCATGCGATTCGAGCCCATGGGCGACACCAGCAACCCCGACATCCCCTACGCCCAGAGCATCATCGATTACGTCGCCCGCTACCTGGAACTGCACTTCGTGGAGCAGGAAGAGCCGGTGTTTCGGCGGGCTTCCTGACTGCACTGACGGGCGATGAATCGCCCTCCGCCGCGTTGGTGAGGCGCTCACCTTGACCGCAGGGTCATCGCTGACTACCGTGTCGCAGGTCGATGACCTGCAAGCAAGATGTGAAACATAAGTGCGGTGTGTTCGGCGTCTGGGGCGCTGAGGATGCGGCGCATCTGGCCTATACCGCCCTCTACGCCCAGCAGCACCGCGGGCAGGAATCCGCGGGCATCGCCGTCGTGCACAACAAGCAACTCAGCGCCCACACCGGCATGGGCCTGGTGTCCGAGGTGTTCACGCAACCGATCCTGGCCGGGCTGCGCGGCAACATCGCCATCGGGCACAATCGCTACTCCACCACCGGCTCCAGCCGCTCCTGCAACGCCCAACCCCTGCTGCGCCAGTTCATCGGCGGGCAGATGGCGGTGGCGCACAACGGCAACCTGATCAACGCCGAGCTGCTGCGCTTCGAGTATGAAAAGCGCGGCCACATGTTCCAGACTTCCACCGACAGCGAAATCATCTGCGTGCTGATCGCCGCCCACTGGACGAGCAAGGCCGACCCTCTGGCCGAAGCTCTGACGCACCTGCAGGGCGCGTATTCGCTGGTGGTGCTGTTCGAGGATCGCATGGAAGCGGTGCGCGATCCCTGGGGCTGGCGGCCGCTGGTGCTGGGTGAGATGCCCTCGGGCGCGCCGTGCGTGGCCAGCGAGACGGTGGCCCTGGACGCCATCGGGGCTCACTACGTGCGTGAGATTGAGCCGGGCGAGATCGTGACGTTGCGCGATTCGGGCGTGACCAGTCGCCGCTTCTCGCCGCCGCAGCCGCCGGCCCACTGCATTTTCGAGCACGTCTATTTTGCCAACCCCTCCAGCAAGGTGTTCGGCGAAACGGTGCAGATCGTGCGCGAGCGCCTGGGCGAGAAGCTGGCTGAGGAAGCGCCGGTGGAGGCCGACTCGGTGGTGCCCATGCCCGACTCGGGGCGCTCGGCAGCGCTGGGTTACGCCCGGCGCAGCGGCATCGAGTATCGCGAAGGCATCGTGCCCAACCGTTATGTCGGGCGCACCTTCATCAAGCCGACGCAGCATCAGCGCGACGCGGCCGTGCAATTGAAGCTCAACGCCATCAGCGAGATCATTGCCGGCAAACGCCTGGTGGTGGTCGATGATTCGATCGTGCGCGGCACCACCACGCGGGGCAAGATCCGCCAGTTGCGGCGAGCAGGAGCCAAAGAGATTCACCTGCGCATCAGTTGCCCGCCCATCCGTCACGGCTGCTACTTCGGCGTCGATTTCCCTGATCCCTCGCAATTGATCGCCAACGGGCGCAGCGTCGAGCAGATCGCCGCGTTCCTGGAGGTGGATTCGATGCACTTCCTGTCGCTGGAGGGGATGCTCTCCTGCGTCAGCCGGCCGAAGGATCACTACTGCACCGCGTGCTGGTCGGGCGAATATCGATTGAACGTGGACAAACCCGTCAACAAGCTGGACCTGGAACGCCACCAGCTTCGCATCTTCAACAGCGGAAGCTGAAACGCGCAGCAAGTCGTGGCGCTGCATGGCGCACCGCGTGAGGAAACTATCCCCACTTATATCTATCCCACGAAAAACTCATGCTTCAGGGCGTGCCGACTTCAGTCGGCATGCCGGCCGGCATGCATGCCAGCTAAAGCTGTCACGCCCAAGTTACTTTCGTAAACCGTATTATCGCACGCAGATCGCGCACGGATCGCGCTGCGGCCACGACGGATCACGCCGTGGTTGGAGGCGTCTGCCGTTTACTGGACGGTGGCGCGGTGATGTTGGTAAGCCATTGAGCGCAAGAGCGAAGCGTCCGGCGATCAACCTGGTACGACACCGCACGCCCACGCCGCGTCGCCGCGAGAACTTTGGCTTCCCGCAGAATCCGCAGGTGACCGGCTAACGTCGCGTCACTGCGATGAACCAATAGTTGCAATTGGCTGAACGACCGCGCCTGATCGAGCGACGCGGCCACAATCTTGCGCCGCACCGGATGAGCCAGCGCCCGAAACACATCCAACTCATCCCAACGCTCGCGGTAGGGTCTGGCCATAACTCTGTTTTCGCCGAAAACAGAGTTATTGTCAAGTGCAATATTTCCACCCGCTCAGTTATCCGGAATCAACGATCAACCTGCTTGTTTGTCCGCCGCTCGCACGTGAAGGGAGACGGACAACCGCATCATACGGTTTGCGAAAAAACTTGGGCGTGCCGGCTTGAGCTGGCATGCATACCGGCCGGCATGCCGACTGCAGTCGGCACGTCCAGAAGCATGAGCTTTCGTGGGATTGATATCACTTGGTCGGCTCAATGCCCGCTTCAGTCTGCTCCTGCTGCTTCACCAGAGCGGCGGTTAGCTTCCCGGCGGCTTCGTCGTCAATGCTGAAGCAATCGCGATAGTCGCCCTTGGCTGGATCGCGCAGGGCCAGCTTGCCGTCGGCTGCCAGTTTCAGCTCGATGGGGTCGCCGGTCTTGGGCTGGATGGTCAGCGTAATCGGCGGCTGCTCGGCGGGAGCAGTGGTGAATCGCTTGGCGCTCAGGCCGGCCAGGGCGTCGAACAAGCCCGCGGCGGCTTCCTGGTCCAGGATCACGCCGTCGGCAACGTACTGGTATTCCTCGTGCCGCACGGTGATCGTCTTGCCGTCGCGGATGACCGCCACTGAATCGATCTGGTCCGGGGTCAGGTCGATCACCAGGCGCGGCCTGAACTCGGCATTCAGCTTCTGTCGCAGCGAATCGGCGATGGCGAACGGCGCGTCGGCGGTGTCCGCGGTAGCCAGGTCAGCGCTGACGGTCAGCGTGTGCGTAACGCCATCGGTGGTTTCGATGGCCAGCGACATCACCGGCTCACCCGCTTTGGCATCCGCGGGCCAGCTCTCGCAGCGCAGCGGCGCCAGCGCAGCCAGCAGATCATCCAATGCGCTCTTTTCGTACCGATCGAAGCCCTTGAGCGTCCAGGCCTTGTCGTCGCCGCGCTCGAACTGAAGCTTGAGGCTGTCGAACTGGGTCAGCGTCAGGCTCTTGATCTGGTCAGCTTTCAGATCAAAGATCGTGCGCTCGCGCAGCGACAATGCATTCGCGTCCAGCAACGGCTGCACCTGGTTCTTGGGCAGCTTGAAGGCCACGGGTTCGCCTTCGTGCACCGCGATGAACGTGTCGCCAGCGCCGGCGTAGATCGATGCAACGGTGTCGTTGACGATCACGCGCAGCACGGGATCGGCCGAGGGCTGATAGTCAGCGTCAAAACCATCCGCTTTCAGGTTGATCACCTTGTCCACCAGGTCCGAAGCCTGGTTGTAGTCCGCGGCGAAGGTGGGCTTGGGATCGGCAAAAACATAATGGGCTTTCTCGTCGCGCTCCAGCTTCAGCGTACGCTGGTCCTGCGCAAGACTGAGCGACTTGACGTCGCCTGCTGCGATGGCGAACAGCTTGGGATCGCGCAAGTCGTCAGCCGTCTTGTCGAAGGCTTTCAGTTGGTCAGCCCGCAGTGTGAAGACGATCTGCACGGGGGCGTCACCTTCCCGGCGAGCGGCGAAGTAGGTCTTGTTTTCCATGTCAGCAGCCCGCCCGATGCTCAGCGTGATGTGCTCGCCGGGCTCGGTCTTCTCGGGCTGATCATCGGTGGCGGGGATGGTGCGGTCGGCAGTAGTCAGCGTGATGACGCGGCGCGGCTTGTCGAGGCCGAAGGTCGCCAGGTCATCGGGCTGATCGGCGATGAATTGATCGACGTAGAGCCGGCCGAAGGCGTTGATCAACTGCTCGGCCTGGTCGGTGGCGACGCGCTGAGCACCGGCGGCATCGAGGTGCCACTGGGTCTGATCGCGGCGAATCGTGACTTGCGCCCCCGGAAGCTCCTGATTTTGGATGGTGAAAGTCTCGACCTGGCTTGGGCCGGGCGCGGTCAGGGATTTGTTGCGCCAGTCGTTGATCTTGAGATCGCGCACCAGCTTCTGCAGCGCGTCATCGGTCAGCAGCAGCGGGCCGTCATCGCCCTGGCGCAGCTTGGCCCGGCCGCCGATGGTCAGTTCGCCCAGGTGCAGCACGATGGGTTTCTGGTCGGAGCCCGCTTTGCTGAACGTGACGGTGGCGAAGAAGCCGGGCTCGCTGTCGGCAGGCAAGGTGTCGAACTGGTGCAGTGCGGCCGCGTCGCCGATCAGGCTGGTCATGGACCAGTTGTTGAGCTTGCAGCGCACCGGCTCGACCTGGTACCAGTCCTCGCCTTCCTTGGCGAAGGCCAGCTTCAGGTCGCCGCGCTCGATGACGACGTGGTCGATCTTGTCACTGGCAAGCTGGTCATCGGTAAACAGGGGCGAGCCCTGGGACACAGCTTGCGGCGCATGCACGTCGCCGGGATAGCTGGTGGGTGCTTTGAGCTCGACGAAGAAGAAATAAGCTCCGACGAGCAGCAACAGGACGATCAGGGCGATGGTGGTTTTGTAGTTCATGGTAATTGCGGAAAGAGCCACTAGCCATTAGCCACCAGCCATGAGGGAAAGGTCACGAAACACGGCCCTGGTGGCTCGTGGCTCATGGCTCGTGGCTTTCCTACTCATCCCCGACGGCGGACGAACCAGACGGTCATGCCGACCAGGATGATGGCGGCGGGCATACCGGCCCCCAGCATCCAGCGATAGCCGTTGAGGGTCGCATCATCCATGGCCTGCACGCGACGAATGTCCTGCGAGCGCGGGCTGGCGGCGATCAGGTCGTCCATATGACCCAGCCAGAGCACGCTGTTGACGAACAACTCAGCATTGGCGGGGAACAGTGAGCCGAATATGTCCGCAGTGCGCGGGCCCAGCGGGCTGTAGGTGGTGATGTCGTCGGTGGCCCAGGCCGGGTCATCGACCACCACCATGCGCTGCGTCTTGTCATCGCTTTTCTTTTCACAGGCTACGGCAATGGTGAATTCATCTGCGGCATCGGCTTGGTCATAGTCCGCATCGCTGAGACGCTGCAGGTCGGCAAAGTCGCGCTCCGCCCACAGCTTGCTGCCCTGCAACACCACCAACGGTTTGCTGGTGATGCCATCGACCTGGCCGATGACCAGCGGGCTGGCCTGAACGAACAAACCTTCCATACCGCGCAGGGCGGTGGTGATCGGCAGATCCGTCGGCCACTTGTTGATGCGAATCTGGTTGTTGGCCTGGGCCTTGCGGTCCGGCTGCTCGATCTGCTCCAGCACCACGCGATCGAGTTGCGGCGTCACGCCCCATGTCTTGAGCTCATCCAGCATGGGGTTCTCCACGCCAAAACGCGTGGCGGGGTCGGCCATCATGATCACCATCACGCCGTCACCGGCTTCGAGCCGCTGTTTGAGCATGTCCGCCGCGGCAGCATCGCTTGACCCGGCCATCGGGTTCATCGGGTTGCTCATGGTGGGCAGGAACACCCAGACCGCGGATTGACCCTCGGCCGGCTTGGGCGGCGGCTGGGGCGGGGTCATCTGGCCGTAGGCGGTCATCTGACCTTGCGGGCTCCATTGCTCGACGTCGAAGCCGATGTTGGTCAGGCGCTGGGCCACCGATTGCAGGCGGCCCTGGGGACCGGTGGCGGTGAACTGGTTGCTCACGACGAACACCAGCAGCGGCTTCTGCTTCATGGACAGACTGACCAGGGCGCCGGTGATCTTCTCTTCACCGAGGAAACGGGCATCGCGGTCGCTGTCCGCCTGCCTGAGCACGGTTTGGTCGGGGAACATCTCGTTGACGGGGATGGCCCGCAACTGGTCGCCCTTGAAGACCACCACGCAACTGGCCCGTGCCAGCGTGGCCCGCAAGCGCGTGTAGGCCTCGACCGGCTCAACCTGGTCGAGTACTTCGTGAGCCTGACGCAACGAATCACGCAGGGGGCCGATCTTTTCGTTCAACTCGATGGCTGCGTTCCTGACCGCATCGGGCGCGGTGGACAGGTTCTTGAGCTTGCCCAGGAACGTCTCAACCTCCTCCAGCACGCCCAACCCCTGCTGGTGATCGCTCATGGCGGCCATCAGCACCTGCTTGGCGCCAGCCAGATCGGGCAACGGACTTTTGAGTGCCGCGTCGATGTCTTCCAGGTCGGCTGTGACCAGGCGATCGCGCTGGCCGAGCACGGTCTGGACCTGCAGCAGTTGGTCCTGAATGCCGTTGCTCTGGTCACCGGCCGCCTTGGCTGCGGCCCCCAGCGGTTCGAGCAGGGCCTTGAGGCCGGCCTGGGCATCGGTCAACTGCCCGCGGGCTTTGTCGATGGCGTCGCGCAGGGGTTGATTGGCTTCGGCGAAGCGATCGTTGATGCGCTTGTAGAAGGCCGTCGGATCGGAGCGGGGATCGACGTGGTCGGTCTTGACGTGATCCGAATTGCGGCCGTACTCCTTGACCAGGTTATCGACGCGCTCCAGTTGCGCAGTGTCGATGGAGAAGACGGTGACGATCTCCACGTCCTGATCGAGCTTGGCCAGCACCGCCTTGGTCTGTGGACTGAAGGTGTACTCGCGGGTGACGGTCAGGTCGTAGCGCAGGTTCTGCCGATATGCGATGATGTTCAGCAGCACCACCAGGGCCAGGCCGACGACAGCGGCAACCAGTACGTTCACGCCGTAGCGCACGCGACGGGCGACCTGGGTGGGGGAGGAACATTGTGGATCGGGGGTGTTTTCACTCATGGTTCAACCGGTGTGTGAAACAGGAAGAAGGCCACCGCGGATGAACGCCGATGGACGCGGATAACCGATCTTAAGCCACGGATGGACACGGATAAACACGGGTGAAATTGCCTTCAAATTATTTTTATCTGTGCTCATCCGTGTTCATCCGTGGCTAAACAATTTGCTTTTCTCCGCGTTCATCCGCGGTTCCATACTTCAGCGCCAGCGCCTCGATTGCAGGAGCATGACGGCCAGAAACAGGAAGAAAATCGTGGCCGAGACAAAGAACACGATGTTACTGGTGTCGATCAGGCCGCGGTTGAAGTCGTCAAACTGCGTGTTGATGTTGGCAAAGAACATCATGTTGCGCAGGAAGTCGTTGTCCTTGACGAACCCGGCTATGGGCAGGAAACGGGTGACGAAGGTGAAGATGCTGATGACCGCCACGGTGATGAGGAAGGCGTTGACCTGGTTCTCGGTGGCAGCCGAGGCGAAGGCCCCGATGGCCAGGTAGAGCGAGCCGACCAACAGCAGCCCGAGGAACCCGGTGAGAATGGGCCCGGGGTCAGGCGAGCCGTTCAACTCGATCACCAAAGCCTGTATCCACAGCGGCACGCTCAGCACCAGCAGGAAGCCCATCACCCCTAACCATTTGCCGATGATGACCTGGGCGTCGGACAGCGGCGAGGTCATGAGGGTTTCGATGGTGCCGGAGCGGTACTCTTCACTGAGCAGTCTCATGCTGGTGGCCGGCAGCAGAAAGATCATGAACCAGACGACCCACCAGAAGGAAACCTCCATGGTGGCCGGGGCGTCCGGCTCAAACCAGAGGAAAAAGATCAGCGTGGTGGCGATGGTGAACAGGCCAATCACCACGTAGCCGATGGGGCTGAAGAAGAGGCTGGTCAGCTCACGTCTTGCGATGGTCAGAGTTTGAGTCATGGCAATGTCGGGGGTGGCGGATGACGGAAGGAATCAGGCGGCGTCGGTTTCGGTGCGCTGGCTCTGTTGTGCGGTGATCTGGACGAAGAACTCTTCGAGACTGGCTGCTTCGTGGCGCAGCTCGCGCAGGATGATGCCGCGATGCTGGCAGGCAGCGCCGATGTCCAGGCGCAGGTCGGTCTTGGTTTTGGCGGTGACGATGGCGCGGCTGAAGCCTTCGCCGGAAGGGTCGGTCTGCACCACCTGGGCGTTGCTGATGGAAGTCAACACATCGCACAGCGTGCCGGGATCGGTCTTGGCTTCGACCAGCAGGCGACCGCCGGAGCCGACGTTGCGGCGAAGCTCCTGCGGTGAGCCGTCAGCCACGATGCGGCCGGCAGCGATGATCATCACGCGGTCGGCGATCAGCTCAACCTCCGGCAGAATGTGCGTGCTCAGCAGGATGGTGTGGTCGCCGCGCAGCTCGGCCAGCAGCTTGCGGATCTCGCGGATCTGGTTGGGGTCGAGCCCGGCGGTCGGCTCATCGAGAATCAACACCGGCGGCGAATGCAACAAAGCCTGGGCGATGCCCACCCGCTGACGGTTGCCGCGTGACAGGTGCCCGATGACGCGGCGGCGAATCTTGGACAGGCCGCAACGTTCGCACACCACGTCGATGCGCAGCCTGCGCGAAGCGCGGTCCATCTTCAGCAGCTTGCCGCGGTAGTGCAGGTATTCCTCGACGCGCATCTCGGTGTAGAGCGGTGTGGACTCGGGCAGGTAACCGATCTTGGCCCGGGCTTGCTCAGCCGCGGTGAGCACGTTGTGGCCGGCCACGGTCGCCGAGCCGCTGGTGGGCGGCAGGTAGCCGGTGAGGATGCGCAGGGTAGTGGACTTGCCCGCGCCGTTAGGCCCGAGGAACCCGACGATGCGGCCGGGCTCGATGTGGAAACTGACATGGTCCACCGCCAGTGTCGGACCGTACCATTTGACCAGTTGCTGGGTTTCGATCATGGGGGCGTGCAGTTTCGGGTTTCGAGTTTCGAGTTTCCTGCCGAAGGCAGGCAATGGATTTAACTTACGACTCACGGTCGGTCAAGGTTCGCCGGCCTGCCGAATCAGATTGATGAAGCGGTCGCCATAGCGTTCGAGCTTGGCCTGGCCGACCCCCGGAAGCTGGATGAACTCGTCGAGGCTGTTGGGTCGGATCACCGCCATTTGACGTAGAGTCGTGTCGCCAAAGACGATATAAGGCGGGACGCCCTGCTGACGGGCGATCTGGAGCCGCAGTTGTCGCAACTGCTCGAAAAGTTCCTGCTGGTCCGGGGCCAGGTCCGCAGCGGCACTTCCGGGGGCAGCAGACGGACGCTTGCGGCGTTTTTCCGGGCCGGCCGCCGGTGCGGACTGAGGCAGGGCCGCCTCCACCCGCGTCTGACCCTTGAGGACCGCCAGGCCTGCGGGGGGCAGGTAGGTGGTGCGGAACTCATCGTCGGTCAGGGCCAGTTGCTCGTTTTCGATCAGGTGCTCGGCCAGGGTCCGCCAGTATTCGTTGGATTGCTCCTTGCCGATGCCGTGGACGGAAAGCGAGTCGTGACCGCGCTGGGTGACCGGCTCAGCCATCGAGCCGCGCAGGACGCGGATGACATGGGGCAGACCGAAGCGCTGCTGCGTACGGACCACGGCTGAGAGCAGCTTGCGGGCGTCCTCGGTGACATCGCGCAGCGGGCGCGGGGCGCGGCAGTTGTCACAGTGGCCACAGTTGCCGGGGTGGGACTCACCAAAGTAGCCCAGCAGCGGGACCATGCGGCAATTGCTGTGACGGGCATAGCGGATCATCTGATCGAGCTGCACGATTGCCCGCTCGCGCTCGGTCTCGTCGGGCTTCTGATCGATGAAGTACATCACGCGCTGTCGATCGCCGGGTGAGAAGAACAGGATGCAGTCGGCCGGCAGACCATCGCGACCCGCGCGGCCGGTCTCCTGGTAGTAGCCTTCGAGATGGCGCGGCAGGTCGGCGTGCATGACGAAGCGCACGTCGGGTTTGTCGATGCCCATGCCGAAGGCGATGGTGGCGCAGCAGACGCGGGCCTGGCCGTGAATGAAAGCGTGCTGGTTATCAGCGCGGGCCTGGTGATCCATGCCGGCGTGATAGGCGACGGCCGCGATTTCATGCTGGCACAAACGGGCAGCCAGATCCTCCGCCTTGGCCCGGCTGGCGACGTAGATGATGCCTTCAGCGGTCGGGCGCTGACGCAGGTAGGCCAGTATCTGCTCGAACGTGCGCCGCTTGGGACGGACCTCGTAGTGCAGGTTCTTGCGCTCGAAGCCGCCGCGGAACATTTCGGGATCGCGCAGGTGCAACTGCTCGACGATATCCCGGGCGACGCGCGGCGTGGCGGTGGCGGTCAGGGCCATGATCGGCGTATGCGGGCAACGATCGCGCAGCGATCCGAGCATGCGATAGTCCGGGCGGAAGTCGTGGCCCCATTCGCTGATGCAGTGAGCTTCGTCGATGGCGAAACAATTGACCTTCAGTTGATTCAGCAGCCACATGCCGCCCGGACTCATGAGGCGTTCGGGGGCCATGTAGAGCAGGTCGTAGGCCCCGCGGATGAGGTTCGCCTCGCGGCGGGCGTTTTCCTGGCTGCTGATGGAGCTGTTGAGCAGCGTGGCTCGAATGCCGTTGGCCCGCAGCAGGTCAACCTGGTTGTGCATCAGCGCGATCAGCGGGCTGACCACCACGGTGACCGCTCCTTGCCCGCTGCGGATCACGGCCGGGAGCTGATAACACAGGGACTTGCCGCCGCCGGTGGGCAGCAGCAGGAACACATCGCGGCCGGCCAGGGCAGCCTGGATGGCCGGTTCCTGCAGGGGACGAAATCCCTCATGCCCGAAATGGCGTTTGAGCAGGCTGTGCAGGGACTCGGCGGCTGGTTGCAGCGCGGAAGTCATGGCGATCAGCCTAGCACAATCACAAGCGGCCGTGTTGATACCGGCGGCCAAGCCGGATAGGCTAAAAGGCTTACCGTATTGGGCCGATAGGAATGTCGGCCCGCGCCGCCGCCCATCGATGGGATAGACATGCGCCTGACCGAGATTCTCCAGCCTGATTGCATCAAAGTTCCGCTGACTGCCCAGGAAAAGCAGGCGGCGATCTACGAATTGGCCCAACTGCTCTCCGACAAGTGCGACATCGGTGACGTGGAGGAACTCAAACGCGCCGTCTGGCAGCGCGAGTCCACCCGCACCACCGGCATCGGCCACGGCATCGGCATCCCCCACGGCAAGTGCGCCGGCTGCCGCAAGCTGTGCATGGCCATCGGCATCGCGGAAAAACCGCTCGACTTCGGCGCCATTGACGGCAAGCCGGTCGACCTGATCCTCCTGCTGGCTTCACCGCTGGACCAGACCGGCCCGCACATCCAGGCCCTGGCCCAGATCAGCCGCATGCTGACCGACGAAACCCTGCGCGGCCGCATCAAGACCGCCCGCGACGCCGAGCAGCTCTACAAGGTCGTCGAACAATACGAAACACAACAGGCCGGCGTGTAAGCCGCTTGCGGCTTCGCGAAACCTGCCGAGACCGCAAGTGGATACGATTTCTATCCCTGCGCTACAGGTGATGTTGTACCCCCCGAACGACGCAGCGCTGCGCGAAGCCGCAAGCGGCTATTCGCTGGCGTTGTAGCGCGTCATCGCCTGGGCGATGCCTTGCGTGATCCAGCATTCGATGGCGTCGCAGGTGCGATCCAGGGCGGGTTCGAGCGCAGCCAGTTGCGACTGCGTGAAGCGGCCGAGCACGTAATCGACCTGCGGGATGGGGCCCGGCTCGTCGATGCCGATGCGCAGGCGCGGATATTGATCGCCGCCCAGGGCCCGCTCGATGTCGGCTAGCCCGTTGTGTCCACCGGCACTGCCGGAAGGGCGCAAGCGTATGCGGCCGCAAGGCAGCGCCACGTCGTCAACCACAACCAGCAGGTCCGCCAGCTCCAGCTTGTAGAACGCCACCGCTTCGCCCACGGCCAGGCCGCTGCGGTTCATGTAGGTGGTCGGCTGCATCAGCACACACTTGTCGCCGGCGATCGCGCCTTCCAGTGCGCCGCTGTGGAACTTATGACGGACGCCGCTGAGGTTGTGGCGGCGGGCCAGGCGATCGAGGGCCATGAACCCGGCGTTGTGCCGGGTGTTGGCGTACTCCGTGCCGGGATTGCCCAGTCCGACGATCAGCTTCATGGGTTAACCCCACCCAGCCAGGATGGCTGGACGCTGAGCGACCGGGCCATTCTGGCGGGTTTGCCTTCCCTTGTAGTGTCAGCGAACGATTTACTTCTTCTCTTCGGTGGCCTCTTCGCCTTCCTCGGCGGCGGCCTTGCCGATGACTTCCGGCTCGGCGGCGGCAGCGCCCTCGGCGGCGACCGGCTCCTCGACGGCTTCTTCCACTTCCGAGATCTGGGCCACCAACTGCTCCTCGTCAGTCACCGCCTTCACGCCCGGCGGCAGGGTCAGGTCGGCCACGGTGATCGTGTCGCCCAGTTCCAGGTTCTCGATGTCCACCGTGATCTTCTCGGGGATCGAGTCGGCCCGGCAGAGAATGGTCAGCTCGGTCAGCGGGTGATCGAGCACGGCGCCGGCCTGCTGCAGGGCCTTGGGCTCGCCGATCAGCTCCAACGCCACCTCGACCTCGACCTCTTCGGTCAGATCCACGCGGGTCAGATCGATGTGCAGCACTTCGCTGCCCAGGTAATTCCACTGCACGTCCTTGATCAGGCAGGGCTCGATCTTGCCGGCCACGTCAACCTCGACCAGGTGGGCGTGGGAGTGCAGAATCTCCATGAACTGCTCGGCATCGACGGTCAGCGACAGGTTGTCCTGGCCGTGGCCGTAGATCACCGCGGGCAGGCGGCCGCCCTCGCGCAGGCGGCGAGCATAGCGCGTGCCGATGCGCTGACGGGGTTCGGTGGTCAGACGTTGCATTTGCTTGGTGGACATATCCGTTACTCCTGGGAAAAGCCATGAGCCATCAGCCACGAGCCATGAGGGAGAAGGCTTGAGGCTTGAGGCCTGAGGCTTGTAGTAAGTGATCTATCAGTACCTATGGTTCATCCCTCGTGGCTGATGACTCGTGGCTCGTGGCTTGTTTATCGTTTGCCGCTCATGCCGTTCTTGTTGAACAGGCTGGAGACGGAGCGGTTGTGGTGAATGCGGTGGATGGCCTCGCCGAGCAGTTCGGCACAGGACAGCTCCACCAGTTTGTCCTGGATCGGGGCGCAGCGTTCGCCGCAGGGAATCGTGTCGGTGACGATGATGCGGCTGATGGGCGAATCGCTCAACCGCTCCATGGCCAGGCCCACCAGCACGGGGTGCGTGCAGGCAGCGATCACGTCCCTGGCCCCGTGGCTCATGATCAATCGAGCGGCTTCGCACATGGTCCCGGCCGTGGAGATCATGTCGTCCACCATCAGGGCGGTCTTGTCCTTGACGTCGCCGATGATGTGGGCGGACTTGACTTCCAGCCCGCTCTTTCGTCGCTTGTCGATGATGGCCAGGTCGGCGTTGAGGACGTTGGCGAATTGGGCAGCCACCTTCACGTTGCCCACGTCCGGGCTGACCAGCACCAGCGGGCCCAGTTCCTTGCGGACCGACTCGAGGTACTTCACCAGGGCGGGCATGGCGTTCAGATGATCGACGGGGATGTCGAAAAAGCCCTGAATCTGGGCGGCGTGCAGGTCGAGGGCCAGCACGCGATTGGCGCCGGCGGCGGTGATCAGGTTGGCCACCAGCTTGGCGGTGATGGGCGTGCGGCCCTCATCCTTGCGATCCTGGCGGGCGTAGCCGAAGTAGGGAATCACCGCCGTGATGCGCTGGGCGCTGGCGCGCTTCAGGCAGTCGATGTAGATCAGCAACTCCATCAGGTGGGCGTTGACCGGGTGATAGGTCGACTGCACGACAAAGCAGTCGCGCCCGCGCACGTCCTCTTCGATCTTCACCAGCAACTCGCCGTCGGGGAACATCTCGGTGTGTCCCTGGCCCAGCGGCAGTTTGAGGTAGCGGCAGATGCGCTCGGCCAACTCGCGGCTGGCGCGGCCGCAGAAAAGCTTGACCTCTTGTCGATCGTCGCGGCTCATGTCCGCTTCTCCGTGGTCATGGCTGATTCACGCTCCAAACGACGGCGCAGCAGGCGGTCCACTTCGGCCAACTGCTGCGGTGTGTTGATGCTCAAAACATCTTCCGGCGGCACCGCTTCGATCACACTCACCGTGTGCCCCGCTTCCTTGAGGATGGCCGGCACATCGGTCAGGTAATACTCGCCCTGGGCGTTGGCGGGCTTGACCTGTGCGATGGCCTCGAACAGAGCGGCGCTGTCGAAGCAGTAGTAGCTGGGGTTCACCTCGCGGATCGCAGCCTGCTCGGGGGTTGCATCCTTCTGCTCGACGATGCGATCGAACTGCCCCTCAGCCGTGCGCACGATCCGGCCGTAGCCGGTCGGGTCATCGATGACCGCGGTGGCCAGTGTCGCCGCGGCGCGGGTGCGCCGGTGCAATTCCAGCAGGCGGATCAATGTCTGTCGCCGGATCAGCGGCCCGTCACCAGCCAGCACGAACAGCTCGCACGGCGGACGACCTTCAAACAACGGCTGGGCCATCTGCACCGCGTGGGCTGTGCCCAGAAGTTCGCCCTGCTCGACGAACTCGACGCCCTCGAAATCGGTCAGCGCATCGCGCACCTGCTCACCACGATGCCCGATCACCACCACGCAGCGCTTCACGCCCGCCTGTTGGCAGGCCCGCACCACCCAGCGGATCATCGGCTCGTCGGCCACCGGAAAAATGACCTTGGGCTGGTCCGGGGCCGCCATGCGCTTGCCCTTGCCCGCGGCCAGCAGGATGGCTGCTGGAGGCGTCTTGCCGCTTGCTGATTGCTGTGCTGTGATGTTCATGTTTTGGGCATCCTTGGATTTCAGCATCAGTACGCAGCAAGATCGAATCCAGCGAAACGATAAACCAGGCCCGCAGGGATTTGAACCCCGACTAACGGCACCAAAAGCCGCTGTGCTACCGTTACACCACGGGCCTATTCGGTCGCGTAACTCCCTGTCGGGCACGACCTTTCAGCTCAACGAAAGGTTGCCCGGCTTGCTCATCGGCCGCTCGAACTGCCACCCAGCCGGTGGGTGACGCGCTCCTGTCCGGGCCTGTGAAGTCCCGGTCGGCGGCCAAACGAGGCTGCACAGTTTATCGGCAGCCCGGCACCCTGTCGAATAGTGCTCACTTGCGGAAAATTCACAGAACTGACAACGCGCGGCAGCGGATCAGGGCAGCGCGGCTGGGTCGATGATGCGCCCCAGCAGGAAAAACTTGCGGTCCGGATACCACAGCACCGCCCGTCCGTGACTCACGGTGAAGCTGGCGTAAAACGCCAGATCATGGCGAGGCTTCTTTGCCGGGCCCAGGGCGACGTCGCCCTGGTCCATGAACAGCTTCGGCTCGCTGAACCACACCGGCTGCGCAGCATCGGCGTGGAAGCGGCCGTGCAGGATGTACATCGGCCGCCGGTTGTAGCCGGTGTCGGTTGGGCCCCATTTGCCGAAGTGGCCGTCGTTGTTGTGAATGAAGAACACGTAGTCGCCGCTGCCTGCGCCTGCGCCGCCCAGGTCATAGATCGGGCACGGCGACAGCGGATGCAGCAACGCGGTGCCGCCATCCTTGTCCAGCAGCACGCGCGGCTCGTCCCATGTCCGGCCGTCGTCGCGGCTCTGCGTCCAGTAGGGATGGCCCGTGCTGGTGCGCATCGTCACGAACAATCGCCCGTCCGGCAGCTTCACGATGCTCGGTTCCTGCACCACGCTGACCTCCGGATGATCCGGGAAACCCACGCGCAGGGCCTTTTCATCAGGCGTCAGAAAACTGATCTTCAAATCGCACGGCTCGGGATCGTCATCCACATTGTCGAAGCGCAGAAACTCCACCACCGATTCCGAGGCGATCCATGAATTGACCGGCCGCGGATGGCGCACCATCTTGCTCACCCAGCGCGTCATGCCCGCCAGATAATGGCCATCAGACGTCAACCGATCCGGCCGCTGCCAGACGATCCACTCGGCGGGAATCGCCGGGTCGGGGTTGTCGTACATCGAGCGCGGCATGGCGATGGTCTGCGGGTCGGACCAGCTTTGGCCGTTGTCGTCGCTGTAGATGCCGGTCATCAGGCCCGCGGTGTGGAAGAACGTGTCGTAAACACCCTGGTGCTGGCTGTAGATCACGTACACCCGGCCCGAGCGGCTGACCAGGGGAAACGCCCAACTGGCCATCCGCTGATCCGGCTTGGGCGGACCAGCCAGCACCATCGGCTTCTGCCACGTTTCGCCGCCGTCATCGCTGCGTGAAAACGTGATGTGCTGGTCCGCTTCGCCTTCGCGCGTGCTCTGTGTCCAGATCACCATCAGCGAACCATCGGGGCCGTCAAACACCAGCAGATGTTCGTTGCCCGTGTCGTGAGCATCGCCGCCCATACTCTCCGGGCGATAGATCACAAAGTCCGGCTGCGTGCGGCCCAACTCCACATTCAGATCAACATGTTCGTTTTCAACGGACAGCATGCAGAACAGCATCAGCGAGAGAAACATCGACATGTTCAAACCTTCTTCAGCTCACACGCCCATCCGCAGCAGGTCGGCCGGACTCTCCGGCTCACCCGTGCGGGTTGATAGCAGTGTGGCCAGGCAGCATGAAAGGATGTGCCGCCGCCGCAGATGAAAACCTTCGCCGGCCGCCATTGCCGGACGGTCCAGCAATCGCCGCCACTGTTGGGCGATCAGATCCACCCAGCCGATCGGATCGGTCGATTGACCTTCGTCCAGCAGCTTGCCATCAATCTGGTGCAACTGATAGCTGCCGTCGCTCATGTGTAGTTCAGCATGATCCGCCACCACGTGCAGCGTGCGCTGATCGATGCCCACGTCCGCAGCCAGTTCCAGCACGACGCTGCCGCCTTCCGCCATGCGGCCGTGCGCGGTCAGCCGGCCGGCCAGTTGCGGCAAATGCTCCGGTGCTTCATCGTCCGGACTGATCAGAGCGGCATCAATCAACTGTGGACATTCGCTGTATTGCAGCGTCGTCTGCCAGGCGTCCCACAGGCGGGTGTAGAGCGAGGCGGCGCTGCCGCAACTGTGGAAGCCGATCATGCGACCGTCGCCCAGCGCCAGCGTGGGGTCGGCTGCCATCAGGGCGCCGGGCGACTGACAGAAGGCGGGGGCCAGGTGAATGGTGGGAGCGATGGGCTGGAGCTGCTCCAGCGTGTCGAAGTCGCCGGCGATCGGTTCCAGGGTGAGAATGGTCGCGCCCTGCGCGGCAGCGGTCTTGAGGTCTTCAAGTCCAGCCTGGTTGGGTGAAGCCAGCAGCAGAAACGCGGCCGGGTTCTCCACGATCAGCTTGCGCAGGTCGTCCTCCGCCCGGCAGCCCAGTGTCTGAGCCAGTTGGCCCACCGGAGCTGTGCGCGGCCCCCCGACGCCCAGAGGTCGCACCGATCCGCCCATCACATCCAGCAGTCGCTGCACCAGTTCCAGGCGCTGGCCGTCCGTCCACACGATTACTTCGTTGGAGGCCGCGCTCATGCCCAAAGCATAGCATTGTCGGATACCATTGTGTTGGCGGCGTGGACGAGACGGCCGCGGATCGGCCCCGGCAACGGTGTCGGTTCGAGGAAAGTCCGAACACGATCGGGCCACGGTGGTGGGTAACGCCCACCCGGACGGCTGGCGACGGCCGTTCGAGGGACAGTGCCACAGAAAATAAACCGCCCCCCGGAAGTGGATTCACCCTGCACCGATTGCGACACGGTGAAACCACTTCCGGGTGGTAAGGGTGAAAAGGTGGTGTAAGAGACCACCGCTCGCCTGGTGACAGGCGGGGCACGGCAAACCCCACCGCGTGCAAGACCAAGCAGCCCCCCGCCCCCGGAAGTGGCGCAAGCGACTTTCGGAGGCGTCCGCAGGCCCGCGGAGTGGGGGCGGGTAGGTCGCCTGAGGTCGTCGGCAACGGCGGCCCTAGAGAAATGGCCGTCGTCCGCTTGAAGCGGATAACAAAATTCGGCTTACGCTCCTCGCCGCCATTTTTTAGAATCCCTCCACCGCGGGCAACGGTGAACACCCCGCAGGTCGGCCCAATCACGGTTTCTAATTGAAATTCAATCTCAACAAGGTTAAAATTCTCTGGAATGGCTAGCATCGATCCGGAAGTCTGTCCCCGTGGCAACCGTCCCGGCCGCGGCCGACGCTGGTGGCGGCGCAGGCTGGGCGGGCAGCCGCCGTGCGAGCAGACCAGCGTGTTCGGCCTCGAGCAGTTGCCGGTCGGTCGCTCGGCCGCGGTGGTCCTGATGAAGGATGCGGAAAATCCGATGATGATCCGCCTCAAGACCATGGGCCTGCACGAAGGCCGCGCCGTGCGGATGCTGCGGCAGGGTTCACGCCTGGTGATCCAGTGCGGCGGCACACGCATCGGTATGTCGGCCGAGGTCGCACGCCTGGTGCTGGTCAAAGCGATGGGAGGAAGAAGCGACTAGCCACACAAGCCACCAGCCACGAGGGGTGGAAAGTACTGCCCTCTCCTGGCTCCTGGCTCATGGCTCATGGCTTTCCCACAATGACCACGATCTCACTTCCCGTTCAGCAGCCCTCGCCGCCCGGCGGATCGCTGTGCATGCGCGTGGCGCTGATCGGTAATCCCAACTGCGGCAAAACCACGCTCTTCAATCGCCTCACCGGACTGCGTGCCAAGACCAGCAACTTTCCCGGCACCACCCTGGAATGCCGCACCGGGCGCATCGCAGCCGACGACGGGCACAAGCCGATCGACCTGATCGATCTGCCCGGACTGTACTCGACCAACTTCGCCCTGTCGGAAGAGCAGGTGGCGGTAGGCGCCCTGCGTGGACAGTTGCCCGGACTTGAGCCGCCGGACGCCGTGGTGGTGGTGATCGACGCCACCTGCCTGTCGCGGCACCTGTACCTGGCCAGCGAAGTGCGCCAGCTCGGCCTGCCCATGTTGGTGGCGCTGAACATGATGGACGAGGCCCGCCAACAGGGCTTGACCATCTGCCTCGATACGCTTTCGCGCGAGCTGGACGCCACGGTCATTCCCGTCTGCGGCCGCAGCGGCGAGGGCATCGACAAGTTGCGGGCGGCCCTGACCAAGCTGGCCAACGATCCGACCCACGAACAGCGGCGGGCTCTGCAGATGTCGCAACGCCTCGCTGCCTGCTCCTGCTCCGCTTGTCCGCATACGAATCGTCACACCTGGGCCTGCGGCGTCAGCGCCATGGCTGGCATCGCCCAGCACGATCCCGGCATTTCGCCCGATCCATCGACGGATCGCGTTGACCGTCTGCTGACGCATCCGCTGCTGGGCATCGCCGCTTTCGCCGCGATTATGACCGGGCTGTTCATCCTGATCTTCATGGTGGCAGCCTACCCCATGGACTGGATCGACCTGGGCTTCACCTGGCTGGGCGATACCGTCGCGGCTCATCTGCCGGACAATCTCTGGTCCAGCTTCCTGGTCGATGGCGTCATCGGCGGCGTGGGCGGCGTGGTGATCTTTCTGCCGCAGATCTGCCTGCTGTTTTTCGCACTGACCCTGCTGGAAGACACCGGCTACCTGGCGCGGGCGGCCTTCGTCGCCGATCGCATCATGCGCGCGGTGGGTTTGCCCGGCAAAGCCTTCATCCCGCTGCTGTCCGCTCACGCCTGCGCCATTCCCGCCATCATGGCCACCAAGGTGCTCGAATCACGCCGCGATCGCATCATCACCATCCTGGTGCTGCCGCTGATGACCTGCTCAGCCCGACTGCCGGTCTATGCCATGGTCACCGCCCTGCTGTTCAGCGGCTCGGCGGTCAAGAGCGGGCTGGTCTTCTTCTTCGCCTATTCACTTGGCGGCATTTCAGCGATGTGCGCTTCGTTCATCCTGGGCAAGACCGTGCTCAAGGGCACGCCGCAGCATCTGGTGATTGAACTGCCGCCCTACCGCCTGCCGAGCCTGCGCACCGCGCTGCTGAGCGCCTATGACCGGGCCGTGGTGTTCCTCTCCAAGGCCGGCGGCATCATCCTGTTGATCTCGGTCGGCCTGTGGACGGCCGCCACCTTCCCCACACTGCCCCCGGAACAGCTCGCCAGCGTGGCATCGCCCGCGGACGCCGCCATTCTCGCCCAGCCTGACGTGCCGGCAGATACGGTCGAAGCCATGCACGCCCGGTATGCCCTGGAGCATTCCTTGGCCGGGCGCGTGGGGCGCTTCGTGGAGCCGGTGTTCAAGCCGCTGGGCTTCGACTGGCGCATCGACATCGGCGTGATGACCAGCTTCGCCGCCCGTGAAGTGATCGTCTCCACCCTGGCTATCGTGGCGGGCATCGGCGAAGGCGGCGCGGACAACCAGGCCACACTGATCGACTCGCTGCACGACATGCATCGACCCGACGGTTCGCCGCTGTTCACCACGGCTACCAGTTTGAGCCTGCTGGTGTTCTTCGTCCTGGCCATGCAGTGTCTGCCCACGCAGGTGGTTACTCGCCGCGAAACAGGCAGTTGGAAGTGGGCCGCCCTGCAGTTTGGCTACATGACCGTGCTGGCCTACGTCGCCGCCATGGTGACGTTCCAACTCGTCAGCGCCATCACCTGATGGCGACAAATACCCATGTCGATGTGAAAACATTCGATCACCAAAAAATCACCTCGCCGCGGCATGACGGATCCGATCGGCCCAAACCCGCCACGCGCGCAG
>CAYYGM010000006.1:59408-68807 GCA_964471555.1 uncultured Phycisphaeraceae bacterium | reverse complement strand
CCTCAACCCGATTCTCTCAAATTGACTGGTACGAAGATCGGGAAGGGGTCAGGTGCAAGTCGGAATAAACCACGTCACCCGCGGCCGGCCATTTGCCTGTTTGCTCCCGCAGTGCCTTGTACGTCTGCGTGATATGAACGATCTCGGTGAGAGTCTCCGTGCGGCCATACCGATCTAAACTGCGAATACCGCCTTGACATCCGTAGAACCCGCCAACAAAAAACGCTGCGATGCAAAGCAGCGGGACGACAATTCGTCGAAACCAGGGCCGGGAATCTTGCATAGGCAGCTAACCAGACTTATACAGAATCGATGACATATATCGTGCAGGGGTTGCCGGCATCTGTCAATGTTTATTCCGTCGCAGAATTGGGAAATGAATCGTTGCACACCCCGAACGCACGCGCATCTTGCTGACAGAGATTTCACCCTTGGCGGACATGCCGATGAAGCGGCGCGGTTGGGTCGGTGGGTGACTGGGCGTGGAGCATCACGTGCTCAGCCTCGGGCCTGACGGGGAGGCTGATGAGGATCGGTTGCTCGGGGGCGGGCAGCAGAAGCGGGGCGGGGGGCGTTACGGTCTGGGACAGGGCGGCCAGATAGGCGGCTCGCGCGGCTTTGATTTCAGCGCGGCGTTTGCGGTGCAGGACGGGGTGGGTGCCACGGCCGCGCGTCGGCCGTGCGATCAATCCGGCACTGCCGCACGCGACAGTGGCACCCGAAATATCTTTCGTCAGCGCGACACGCTCGTCAGGAGAATAAAGACGGGGCGTCCTTGTTTTTTGCAGGTGATGAACTGCTGCGGGGGTTGCTCGTCTTCCGGGGGTTGGTGGGGGGGTTGCCATTGACTGTGGAATGGACCTGACCGTCGGACAGATGCGTGGTCAGTGTGTCGCCGGGTTTGACGGCTGAGGCTTTGCGCAGCACGCGGCCATCGGGGCCGAGGGTGTAGGAGTAGCCGCGCTGGAGGACTTTGCGGGGGCCGATGGCTTCGAGGTGGCGAGAAAGGGCTTGCAGTTTCGCTTGCGCTTCTTTGCAGCGGCGGGGCATGGCGGTGTCGAGGCGGCGGGCGATGTCGCCGGTGCGCTGTCGCGCTTGGTCGACCAGCTTTCGGGGGTTGCGAAACAGATCGAAACGGGCGGCGGCGGTCAGGCGATGGCGGTTGCTCACCACATTCTGCTTGAGCATCAGCTTCAAACGGCTGCCCAGTTGATCGACCTGCTGCATCAGGGCGGCTCGATCGGGCACCAGGGTCATGGCGGCTTGCGTGGGCGTCGAGCAGCGGGCGTCGGCGCACAGTTCGGCGATGGTGGTGTCCGTCTCGTGGCCGATGGCGGCAACGATCGGGATGCGACACTTGACCACGGCATCGGCAACGATGCGCTCGTTGAAGGCCCAGAGATCCTCGATACTGCCGCCGCCACGGGTGAGGATGATGGCGTCGATATCCAGCTTCGGCCCACCCCCGGAAATTGCATTGATGGCGGCGGCGATCTGCGGCGCGGCATCGTCGCCCTGCACCAGCACGTCGTACAGCAGCAGTCGGCAGCCGGGCCAGCGGCGATGGGCGGTGTTGATCACGTCCTGCAATGCCGCGGCAGTTCTTGACGTCACGATGGCGATCTTGCGGGGGACCAGCGGCAGCGGTTTTTTGCGCGACTCGTCGAAGTAGCCTTTCTGGCGCAGTTGCTCCATCAGTTCGCGCAGGCGGCGTTCCAGTTCACCGAGGCCGGCTTGTTGCATGGAGTCAACGTAGAGTTGCACGCTGCCCTGGGCGTCGTAGAAATCCACGCGGCCGGTGACGATGACCTGCATGCCGTCGGCCGGTCGCAGATTCAGGCGGCGGGCGTTGGAGGCGAAACACACGCAGCGCAGGGCAGCCCCTTCATCCTTGAGGCTGAAGAACCAGTGCGATCGCTCGGTGAAGTTGCTGATTTCGCCGAGGACGGTCACCTTGCGCGGCAGTTGGGTGTTCAGGGCGCTCTTGATCGCGGCCGCCAGATCGCTGACGGACCACGGCTGCTGTTGTTGATCTTCCGGGGGGGGCGATGGATTGTCGAAAGGCAGACGCGGCATGGGGGTAGTTTAATCCATAACGCGGATACATTACGAGAAGAAAGGCATTGGCCACGGATGAACACGGATGGGCACGGATAAGAAAAGCAGTTCAAACCATCAGTGTTCCCATCCGTGTCAATCCGTGTCCATCCGTGGCAAAAAATGATTCTCTCTCCGCGCCTTTGCGTGACCTCCTTTGCCCGTCTCCGCGTTCGTTTGCTAAACTTCCGCCATGAACGTTCACGAATATCAGGCTCGCGCGTTGCTTTCCAAGTTCGGCGTCCCCGTGCCCGCAGCGGAACTGGTTGCCACCCCGGATGAGGCGGCGGCGGCTTATCAGAAGCTGGGCACCAAGGTCGCGGTGGTCAAGGCCCAGGTCCATGCCGGCGGCCGGGGCAAGGGCGGCGGGGTCAAGCTGGTCAAAAGCGCCGACGAGGCCAGGCAAGTCGCCCAGGCGATTTTGAGCAAGCCGTTGGTGACGCCGCAGACGCCGCCGGAGGGCGTGCCGGTGCGGCAGTTGCTGGTGGCAGCGGGCGTGGATATCGAAAAAGAGTTTTACCTGGGCATGGCGGTGGATCGCGCGGGCGCCTGCCCGGTGCTGATCGCCTCCAGCGAGGGCGGTGTCGAGATCGAGCAGGTCGCCAGGACCAACCCGCAGGCCATCGTGCGCGTGCGCATCGACCCCCGTGGTGGACTGTACGACTACCAGGCCCGCACCGTGGCGTTCCAGCTCGGCTTCCAGGGTGAGCCGTTCAAGCAGTTCTGCGCCACCATGAAGTGCCTGACCAAACTGTTCCTGGCCACCGACGCCAGCCTGGCGGAGATCAATCCGCTGGTGCTGACCAAGGACGGCAAGGTGCTGGCCATCGACGCCAAGATCAACTTCGACGACAACGCGCTGTATCGCCAGGCCGAGATTGCCGCCATGCGTGACGAGCGCGAGGAGAACCCGGCCGAGGTCCGCGCCCGCAAGCACGAGCTTTCCTACATCAGCCTGCACGGCGACATCGGCTGCCTGGTCAACGGCGCGGGTTTAGCGATGGCGACCATGGACATCATCAAACTGCACGGTGGCGAGCCTGCCAACTTCCTCGACGTCGGCGGTGGGGCGACGGAAGAGGCGGTCACCGAGGCCTTCCGCATCATCCTCAGCGACGGCAACGTCAAGGGTGTGCTGGTCAACATCTTCGGCGGCATCGCCAAGTGCGACACGATTGCCTCGGCCATCGTCAACGCCGCCGGCGAAGTGGGCTTCAAGGTTCCGCTTGTGGTGCGGTTGGAGGGGACCAACGTGGACAAGGCCCGCCAGATTCTCGAACAGGCCAAGGGCTCGATCCCGACGATGATCGTGGCGGACGATTTGACCGACGCGGCGCAGAAGATCACCGCGGCCGTGGCGGCGTGATCAAAAGTTGGATAATCGCCCGAGCGAGGCTAGGCGCGGCGGCGCGTGCAGAGGCTCAGCCCGGCCAGGGCCAGCAGCGCCATCGTTGCGGGTTCCGGGATGTCACGATTGAACGAAAAGCCCGGATCGCCGGACTGGCATGAGCCGTCCGGGTTGAAGGTGACCACCGGGTCGAAGTTGTCATCCATCACCGAGATGCTTTCGAGCGTCATGGTATTGAAGAAGTCGAGGGTTGCGGCTCCGGTGGTGGCAAAGTCCCAGAGGTTGGTGTTGCTGGCCGAGGTTTCGAGGCTGATCTCGATCTCGAAGACTTCGCCGGTGTAATCCCAGATCTGGTAATAGACGTCCTCGTCGAAGACGCCGTCGTCGGGATTGCCGATGTAGTAGAGGGCCTCATGGCCGGGGCCTTCGATTTCGCCGTCATTGAGGTTGCGGTTGTAGGCCAAGAGTTGGGCGTTGGTGTAGATGGCGCCGCTGCGCGTGATTTGGCCGGAGATGTGGTACTTCAGTTCGACCGTGTAGCCGGAGTAGTTGGCCCAGAATTCCGGTTCGGGTGCTTCGATGTACACGACCTCAGTGTATTGGGCGGTGGCCTTGGACTGGAACGACTCGCGCGTGCCGCCAGCGACGCTGTCGGTGTAGTCCATGACTGCGATGCAGGCCAAAGCCCCGACGTCGGCCGACGCCTGGGCATGGCCGGCAATGCTGCCGTAGTCGTTAACGTGGGTCCAGTCTTCCAGGACGTCGCCGTTCCACACGCCGGCCGCGGCTGAATCGGTGCCGGTGTCAGCGACGCTGATCGGCGTATCTCCCAAGCGGTGGCGCGTGACATAGGCGTCACAGAACAGCTCGGCTGCGACGGCGCTGGGGGCGATGATGCCGGTGGCCAGCGTCAATACACCGATGGCGCTGGCGACGATTCGCGTAGCGTTGGGCATGATTATCCTCCTGTTCAAGATGAAGAGCGAACAACCCATTGCGACGGACACTCCCCTTTACGGAGTAAGTCCTAGGTTGAACGCGATCTTTTAAACGAATGCACCCCTCGCGTATGACTGGGTCATCAAACAAATGTAGTTTCGCATTCTAAGTGCAGCGCGCAACATGTCAATCAATATTTCGTACAGACACAAAGTCGCGCACAGCGCAATGTGCGTGCAAGCGCGCCGCAACTATCCCCGTACGCACCTAGGGCGTGATCACTGACACTTGAACATGGATGTGTGACAGATTTGTTCATAACTTACGGGAAAACATGCATGATTTGTGACAGATGTCCCGGCGATGCAGACTCGGCATGAATACGGCGCGACAAGAAAGCTGCGCAGCAATATAAAGATGGACGTCATTCATATCCCCGTGAAATCCGACATGATTGCAGGCTTGATATTTGTCGTAACGTGGCGGCGAAATGGCGCCGATGTGCAGCGCCGGGGTCCGATGGACTCGAAGCGCGTGGGTGTGATATCCTACAGGGTTCAAACCAACGGTCTTCCGCCATACCCGGAAAGATCCATTCGCCCCCGACCAGATGGGGCTTCAAGGAGTGCGTATGAAAGTCGAACCCTTCCTTGCCGAACTGAACCGCCTGCGCCAGGACGTGGGCAAAGATGAGACGGACATCGAATACCTCGCGCTGCACCACGCATTCTGCTTCATCAGCTACAAGATGAACGAGTTCGCCCGTTACCTGGACGAGGCGGAGAAGCGCGGCGAGTTCGATGAGTACAAGCAATCGCTGGAAGACTGATCTGATCGGCGATGCGGTTTTAGCCACGGATGAACACGGATACGCACGGATAGGAACACAGAAATATCTCATCCGTGACCATCGGTGTACATCCGTGGCTAATGTTTGCCCTGAATCTGCGCGTCCGTGGTTTTCAGATCGATGCCACCGCGTGGCCGTTGACGGTGTCGCTGGAGATTTCGCCGTCCAGCAGGCGCACCACGCGCTGGCAGCGGTCGGCCACGGCATCGTCGTGGGTGACCATGATGATGGTCAGCCCTTCGCGGTGCAGTTCATCGATGACGGTCAGAATGGCATCGCCGGTTTTGGAGTCGAGGTTGCCGGTCGGTTCGTCAGCCATGAGGATGGAAGGATCGTTGACCAGGGCGCGGGCGACCGCCACGCGCTGCTGCTGGCCGCCGGACAATTGATTGGGGCGGTGATCCATGCGATCGGCCAGGCCGACTTTTTCCAGCACCTTGGCGGAACGTTGATGGCGCTCGGTCGGGTGAACGCCCTGATAGAACATGGGCACCTCAACGTTCTCCTGCACGGTCAGTTGCGGGATGAGGTTGAAGGCCTGGAAGATGAAGCCGATCAACTGTCCGCGCACTTTGGAGAGCGGCTCGTCGGCCAGGTTGGAGACATTGTGCCCGTCGAGGATGTAGTTGCCGTTGGTCGGCCGATCGAGGCAGCCGAGGATGTTCATGAGCGTGGACTTGCCCGAGCCGGAGGGGCCCATGACGGCGACGTACTGGCCGCGAGGAATGTTGAGTGTCACGTGGCGCAGGGCGTGCACGGGGGGCACGTTCTTGCCCAGGAAGTAAGTCTTGTTGACCTGCTCGATGCGGACGACGTGTTCGCTGGGGGTACTCATGGACGGACATTGTAGCAGCAGGGCGGAGCAAGCTCCGCCGCTGAACGTGGTGGTTCAATCGGCCCAGGCGACGGGGGTGGGGTCGCCGGGCTCGACCTGCAGGCGGTTCTGCTTGGCGTTGCTGCCCTGGCGGGTGGTGACTTCGTAGCGCAGGCGGAGCGTGTCGCCGGGGGCGACTTGGGCGCGGTACTGCACGGTGCGATAGTCGTGCGGTTTGGCGTCGAGCTGGCTGACGAAGGTGCAGTCGCCACCGAAGGAGCGGCGGATCTCCACCGTGATACTTCCGGGGGCGGGGGAGTAGTTGCGGATGACCTGTTCATACACCTCGTGCTCATCCCAGCCTTCGACCACGCCGCGATCTTCGATTCTAACTCCCGGCTCATCCATGCGGCGGCGGATCTTGCTGCCGAAGGTGCCCCAGATGTTGTCGCGGGTGGCGGCCAGCGTTTTCAACTCGAAGACCACGTTGGGATCGACGCCGACCTGAAGTTCGATCTTGTCACCGATGGGGATGTACTTGATCGCCTGCTGTGTGACGTAGGCCAGGCCGGCGTCGCCTTTCTGCTTGAAGATGCGCACGATGCCGTCGGGCAGTGGGGCGGTTCCCATGTCGGATTCTTTGTCGTTGGTCAACAGGTAGAGGCGCATGAGCTGGTCGCCGTACTCCTCGGGACGATAGCGATACTCGACCTTGACCGGAGCGGCATCAGCCTGGAAGCTGCGCAGTCGCTTGGACCAGTCGTCGGGGACGGTTTCCTGACCTTCGATGGCGAAGATGAAGTATTCGCTGAGGCCTTCCTTGACGATCTGCTTGGCCCCTGGAAGGGGTGCGGCAAGCGCATCAGCGCGCAAGGAAAACATCGCCTCGCTTTCCGCTTTCTGCACGGCACGGCGCATGACCTGGCCGCGGGCTCCGGCTCCCTTGGTCACCACCCCCTGCTGGGCCAGCATGGCGATCTGCTCGACCAGGTTGATGGTGCCCACCACCAGGCGCACGCTGGCGTTCTGGTAGTCCTCGCCGCTGCGATTCGTTACGGTCACATAACCGTCGAGCTTCATCGTCTTTTCATCAGCGGAAGTGATGCCGACGTAGTCCGCCGACCAGGTGATGCCGCTGGTGAAGTAGCTGATCTCGACCGTGGCTTCACCGTCAAAATCGCTGGCCACGTTCCAGTAGAGCATCTGCGGCTTGTCGTGCGGGAACGTGGTGTCCAGCACGCTGAGCTTCTCAGGATCGCTCAGGAATCGAAGCTCCACGGATGTCGGATCGATCAACGTCCCGGCCCAGGAAAACTGCAAGGGATTGACGCCCTGCTTGAACGTGATGCGGCGCGTCTCGCGCACCAGCGTCAGATCCTCAGCGTTGTAGATCGTCAACTGCACCGTGTCGCGGGCCGGGACCGTGGACAGGTCGATGTTCTTCGCCCACGCACTTGCGGGGGCGGCGGCCATCAACAGAACGATTATCGCAGTCGCCAAAGTTTTCATCGCGTGCTCCTTTACGAAGCGACGGCACTTGTGCCGTTGCATTGCATCAATTCCATTCGTTGTGATACACCAGGTGCAGCTTGTGCGTGATCGTCTCCGCCTTGTCACCCTTCCTCGCGGGAAGTTCAACGTGGAAGGTCACCTGATCGATATCCGTATGCTCCGCATCGACCGCGCCCAGCGTGTGCTGGTCACCCAGCGTCCAGGAGGGGCTGGTGTTACTGTTGAACCCCGCTTCGCCGCGAAGGTTGGCGGGGTGCTCCACGACGTCCAGCGTCACCGGCGTGTCTTTGAAGTTCTCGATCTCGTACTGCACGACCACATCGTAGTTCGACAGGTTGCCGGCGATGGGCGTGCGATCGCGGCGGGCGATGGTGCGCTTGACCACCACATCCTGGGCCACGCCGAGGTAGAGCTTCATCTCGTCATCGATGGGCGTGAACTGGCCCCAGTCTTCGCCGGTGAAAGCCGTCGTGCCCTGCGAGTCTTTCTGGAAGATGCGCACTTTGCCGTAGGGCAGGGCGGCCAGCCCCAGTTTGTGGTCCGCGTCATTGGTCAGCACGTAGTGCATGGGGATGCGCACTTTTTTCTGACCCTGATCGAGATAGTCATTGGCCACCACGTCGCAGGTATAGGTCTTGCGAATGGGCACCCCCGGAAGTTTGGCCACCAGGATTTCGCGGGTTTCGTCGATGCCGATGGGTTTCTCGAAGCTGTCGCCGAAGCCCAGTTGAATGCTGGTGTCGTCGAAGGCTTCGTTGGCGAAGTTCTCCACCCGCAGGTATTGGGAAAGCGTCAGCGTCGATTCATCGTGCTCAGCCACCGCCCGGTAGTTGAAGCTTTTATTGAGTCCTCCCAGCAGGTAGCTGATGCGCACCAGGGCGGAGCCGGAGTGATTGGCAGCGACGTCCCACACCAGGGCGTTCTCGCCGGGCGGGTAGCTGACCGAGAGCACGTTGGCTTCCAGGCCGTCGCTGCCTTCGGCGGGGCCGATGACGCGGAAGACGATGGTGTGCGGATCGATGTTGGTGCCCGCCCAGGAAAAGTCCACCTGGTTCGTCCCCGCGATCAGCGGCACGATGCGCTGTTCCTCGACCAGCGTGGCCTGTTCGTGATCAAGCTGCACCAGCACGCGCTGACGCACCGGCAGCGTGATGAGTTTGACGCGGGCCAGGGCCGGTGAACTGGCCAGCAGCAACGTCACAATCAGCAGAATCGGTCGCATGGTCATGCTCCGTGGTGTGTGCATAGCGGAATAGACGCCCCTGACGCGATCAGGTTCCCATCATTTTAATTTGTTTCGTTTAGAGCATGTGGCGTCATTGTTTTGCACGAGACCTGTAGCCGGATCGCTACGCGATCCCGGTCGCCAGGGCGGCGTAGCGGCCCGGCTGGAGGAGAGATTGATCGCCAGTTACTCTTGCGGGGCAGCTTGCTGCACATGAACCAGTTCAACCCAATCCCATCAGTCGGGCCGCCTGGGCCACGATGAAGCAGACCGCAAACGCCACCACCAGCGGGCCCAGCGCTCCCAGTGCCGTCCAGCGCAGGCTGCGCGTTTCCTTCCACATGGTGATGATGGTCGTGGCGCAGGGATTGTGCAGCAGCGAGAAGAGCATGAGGTTGATGGCCGTCAGCATGGTCCAGCCGTTCTGCTCGACCAGCACATGGCGCAGCGAATCGTGCGAGACATCGTCGGTCATCATGCCGGTGCCCATGTAAACCATGAGCATGGTGGGGATGACGATCTCGTTGGCGGGGATGGCGATGATGTACGCCAGCAGGATGACGCCGTCGAGTCCGAACAGGTGGCCGAACGGATCGAGGAATGATGCGACATGG
>CAYYGM010000006.1:0-59398 GCA_964471555.1 uncultured Phycisphaeraceae bacterium | reverse complement strand
GGATGTTGCCCAGCAGCCAGATCACCGCACCGGCCGGGGCCGCGGTGGCCATGGCCCGCAGCAGCACAAAGATGGTACGGTCGATCAGCGAGGTGTAGATGATGCGCCCGATGTTGGGTCGGCGATAGGAAGGCAACTCCAACGTGAAGGCGGAGGCCTGGCCCTTGAGCACCGTGTGCGAGAGCAGCGCCGACGCCAGCAGCGTGGTGATGACGCCGATGACCACGACGGTCAGCACCGATGCGGCCGCGATGGCCGAGGCAGCCGTCGGGGCAAAGCCCGCGCCCACGATCACCATGGCCACCAGGATCAGCGTCGGATAGCGCCCGTTGCAGGGCACGAAGTTATTGGTCAGGATCGCAATGAGTCTCTCACGCGGCGAATCGATCACACGGCAGGCAATCACGCCCGCCGCATTGCAGCCAAACCCCATGCTCATGGTCAGGGCCTGCTTGCCGTGACCGCCGGCCTTCTTGAACAGCCAGTCCAGGTTGTACGCCACTCGCGGCAGGTAGCCCAGGTCTTCCAGGATCGTAAAACACGGGAAAAAGATCGCCATCGGCGGCAGCATGACGGAAACCACCCACGCCAGCCCGCGATAGACGCCGTGCCAGATGAAACCGGTCAGCCACCACGGCGCGCCCATGGCATCGAACAGCGCGGCCGCCTGGTTTTCGATCCAGAACAGCCCCGTGGCGATCATCTGCGAGGGATAATTCGCTCCCACGATGGTCAGCCAGAACACAATGCCCAACAGCAGCAGCATCAGCGGCAGACCCAGCACCGGCGACAGCACGATGCGATCGATGATGCGATCGAGGTCGAAGCTGCTTGCCTTGCCGCGCCTGGTGACACGGCCGGCGATCGCGGCCGCGTCGTGGTAGATCGACTCCACCAGTTGATCGCGAAAGCCGCGATCCAAAGAGCCGCGCACGCGCTGCGCTTCATCCAGCAGGTCCGCCACCTCGTGATTGGTGAAAGGCGTCAACTGCATCACTGGCGGCCCTCCAGCGCCAGTTGACGACTGAACTGCTCGGTCGGCTGCTGCTGCACCTGGGCGATCCTGGCCAGTTCGCCATCCAGCAGCGACTGCTGAATGCGCCAGTCGCCGTCCAGCAGGCGCATCGCCACCCAGCGCACATTGGGCAGTCCAGGCGCCACCTTCTCGATCATCGGGCGCAGCTTCTCCACCGCGTCATCAAGCTGTCCGCTCCAGCGCACACGGTGCGGCTGCGTTGCTCGCTTGCCCGCAGCCACTTCCGCCACACGCTGCACCAGTTCATCCAAACCTCGCCGCGATCGAGCAGTCGTCTTGACCACCGGCACGCCCAGTTCCTGCTGCAAAGCCTCGGCATCCACCTCGATGCCTTTGCGCTTCGCTTCGTCCATCAGGTTCACGCACACCACCACGCGCTCGCTGATCTCCAGCACCTGCAGCACCAGGTTCAAGTTGCGCTCCAGGCAGGTGGCGTCGGTCACCACGATGGTGCAGTCGGGCCGGCCGAAGAGAATAAAATCGCGGGCGATCTTCTCATCTTCGGAAGCTGACAACAGCGAGTACGTGCCCGGCAGATCGACCAGGCGATAGGTCTTGCCCTCATGCGTAAAGCGTCCTTCAGCCCGGGTGACCGTTTTGCCCGGCCAGTTGCCCGTGTGCTGACGCAGGCCGGTCAGAGCGTTGAAGACCGTGCTCTTGCCCGTGTTGGGATTGCCCGCCAACGCCACCACGTAGGCAGCATCCGCGCTGCCGTCGGTTTGGCTGTTGTTGATGGCGCATTCGTCGCACGTTCCGCAGCGCATGGTGGTTTGAAACTCCTAAAGAACCGGATTTCACCACAGAGAACACAGAGGACACAGAGCGAACAACATTTGAGTTCAAATTGATTCTGGATTTTCTCTGTGTTCTCTGCGCACTCTGCGGTGAGTTCCTTTTCTGCTCTTACTCGTCGCCAGTTTCAGCCCGCAACAGGATGCGGTCCGCCTGCTCGCGGCGAAGGGCCACCAGCGTGCCGCGCACCCGGTAAGCGGTGGGATCGCGGAACATGGCCGTGTGCTCGGCCGTCACCGTGGTGCCGGGGGTCATGCCCAGATCCAGTAATCGCCGGCGAGACAAACCGCGCAGCGAATCATCAATACCATCAATCACCGCTGCTTGGCCCTGCTGCAGTTCGCTCAGTCGCTTCGGAGACACGAGCGCGGCGGGATGGATCTCCTCCAGGGGTTCCAGGTACACGTTGGCAGCCACCTGCGGTGGAAGCAGCAGCGTCCGGCCGTCGGTGCTCACCTCGAACTGACCGTGGTCGTCCACCGATTGCAACTGCAAACGCTGGCCCGGCGACAGCTTCAGATCCACGATCTGACGGAACACGAAGGCGGGCTCATCTTCCAGGTGCACGATGTGGCCCGCTTCGCCCACGGACCAATCGGTCAGCGCAATACCCGGCACAGCAGCCAGTTGGCCCGCCGCCGAGGGAATCGGATCGCCGTGCGGATCGGTGTGGGGAAAGCCGAGCACCGTGTCCAACTCATCCACGCTGTTGCCGACGCGCTCATGCTCCAGACGGTTGGCTGTGGCGTGCACGCGCGGCAGGGGCATGCCCGCTTCGTCGGCAAGGTAGCGCTCCCACAGGCGGTGGGCGCGCAGCACAGCGATGGCCAGATCGCGCCCATGTTCGGTCAGCACCAGACTGTTGGCTGCACGACGCAGCAGCCCGTGCCCTTCAGCCAGGGCGATCAACCGCATGGCTCGCCGCGTGGAGACGTGCAGGAACCCAGCCGCCGAGTCAACGCTGGCGGTGCGATCGCGGCGTTCGCAGGCGTGCAGGTGCTTGAGCAGATCCTCCATGCGGTGCTGGCGTCGCCGGGCTTTCCAGCGCGACAACCAACCCCACAGGCCCGACAGCCTGTTATCCCCACCAAGACTTTGATTGATCAAAATCATTTATTTGCATAATAATAGTATTGAACTTGCATTTGTCAATAAACGATGTAAACTGCTGCTGATCAAAGTGATAGGCCAGTTACCCTCTATACGCCATGCCCACCCCGACCGTCGAAAACTACCTCAAGGCTCTCTACGTCCAGCCCCGCGCTCCGGGCCATGAGCCCTGCGAGCTGATCCCCATGGGCCAGGTCGCCGAGGCCATGCGGGTCAGTCCCGGTACCGCGACCTCCATGATGAAGACCCTGGCCGAGGCTGGGTTGGTGGAGTATGAGCCCCGGGCCGGCGTGCGCCTCAGCGAGCGTGGTCTTACGCTGGCATTGCAGATCCTTCGCCGCCATCGGCTGATCGAGCAGTTTCTGGTGCAAACCCTCGGCCTCGACTGGTCCGAAGTTCACGACGAAGCAGAAGAACTCGAGCACGCCATCAGCGATAAAGTCCTCGAACGCATCGACCTATTGCTCGGGCACCCCGACACTGATCCCCACGGCGACCCCATACCGCCCAGCCACGGCCCACCTGTTCACATCGAGCTGACGCCCCTGTCCCTGGTCGGCGTCGGCATTCAGGTCACCGTGGCTCGCGTGCTCGATCAGCAGCCGGACTTTCTCAACTTCGCTTATCAGCACGGCCTGACCCCCGGCAGTCACCTCACCGTGCTGGCCCATCAGCCGGCCGCCGACGCCATCACCTATCAACCCGAGGTCGGCCAATCCGTGACGCTCGGCTCCAGCGCCGCGGACAAAATATTGATCCTCTGCGAGCCGAATTCGCCCTGAATTTCCAGCCCTTCGCTCGTCTGCATCGCTCCCCAGCACGCACATCAGTCCGCAACTTCCTCGCTATCAGCAGCTAACGACAATCCCGACACGTTTTCCACTGGCTTAACCATGTTTTCCACTTTTGTGAAATCCCCCAACTTCCCTCTTGACGCGCTGAACGAAATTCATAAAACAGAAATATGCAGTAAAACGCACGGCGCGGGGCACTGGGTGGCCCTGAATCGGGTGAGGCTCTTTGACAAGGTGAGACACACGTCGGCATTCGCGGACCGAGGCACGAAAGTGCTGGCCCCCCGGAAGTAACTGGGCGTTTCGAAAGGGACGCTCATGACAACCGGGAAGGCGAGACGGTCTGCGAAACCAAGTCCCGAGCTGCAAGAGTCAAACGCGGGCGCAAGCTCGCCGTGCGACGAAGGCGGTTACGCACAAGCGTGCGATAGGACCTCGGAGTAAAACCCGTCGGTCGATCGTCGCAAGGCGTCACGGGACGCTTCATCTGGCCACGCCGGAGCCGTACGCCAACGGTCGACTGCGCAAAAACGCAGCCGCACGAAAGCGGACGGCGATGCGTGTGGAAGCCGGTCCTGGAAAGGGCGTGCGAGTCGGCGAAAGTCGGCCCGAAGCGTTCTCAGGCACGGATCAGCCGCCGATAAGGCCGATCGAACAACCGCAGTCGGACAGCACCCCGGTGTTGGCTGACCATGGGAGACGATCGGGCGAAGCAGCGGTCGGTGAAGCGGCGAACGAGTCGTCGTCAGCGTCGGTGAGAGCCGGCGCGGCGAGGGTTCGTCTCGTCATGGCGTCTCAGCCCGGAACCGCTCAGCGGCATCGGCAACGATGCGGCGAGCGACCGCGGAGACTGAGGGCGGTGTGTCTGCGAGAGGCGCGTTGATTCAACGCACAGGGATGACTAGGGCGAGTCACATCGCCAGGGATCGTCGCTGGTGCAGAATCATGCGGTTCTCGCAGGCGACACCGCGACCGGCAAGCGAGCAGCCGCAGCGAGATTAACCCTCACGCTGACGACGGACGAAGCGATCACTCGCCCGTCACGGATACTCGCGTGCACAGGCCGGCGTCGGAAAGCGCAGGGTGTCGAACGCTCGACGGAGCGTGCGACGCATACCGGAGCCCTGTTTGAACCGGCGCAGCTCAGAGGGATCGACGCAACCGCTGTGGCCACAGCGATGGATCGATCTTGAGACAGCAGACGCGCCCCAAGTGCACAAGGGGTAAGACGTGGACGCACGTTGAGATCACCTGTCAGAACAAGAGCCCTGCCGCCCAAGCGTTGAACCTTCACCGGCTCAACGCAAAGGCAAACGATCGGGGCCACCCAGCACCCCACGCCAAACCCACGCCCACCAGCGTGGGTTTTTTTATGCGCACCGGCGACCGTCCAGCTCGCCAAGCCTGCGCCCCATCTCAGTCACCCCGAAGCACACGGATTGAATCCGTGGGCTTCTGTTTCGCCACGGTGCAGCGCCACTGGTCGTGATACCATGATGCGCGAAGTTGTGGAACCTGCTCTGCGTTCACACGATTCATTTTCCAAATGACTTCACAAGAGTTGAATCCAACACACGATGCTGGTGAGTCAGAATCCTCTTCTGATCAACTGGTCCCGGTCGCGCAGTGCGCTTGTGGGTATTTGCTCTTGGATGGACAGCCGTGTCCCGAGTGCGGGCGGCCCTTCGAGCAGGCCTGGCCTATTGCAGCGGGACCCCGAGCATATATCTACCTGACTGTCGCATCGCTGCTATTGCCATTCTGCAACGTAATCATCGTCAGATACTTTGTGCAATTGAATCAAACGCCCGACGGCCTTGCGTTTGCAAGCATTGTTGGCGCATGGCTTTCAATGGCAGCAGGGATGGTGGCTTTGACGGCACTGGGTTTTTGTGTGGCAGCATGGTACCGGATGCCGCCACCGAGGATAGCTATCATTCTGTGTGTCTTAGTCAATGGTTGTCTGGCCATTATGTCTTTAGGCTGTTTGGGCATATCTATTTTGAGTTATCTGATGCCGGACTGATCATTTACCCGGGGAGCGATGGACTCCATGCCTCCTTCGCCACACCATACCCAGCACCGCCATCAACAACAGACTGCACGTTGCCGGCTCGGGCACGGCGGCCTGCACCCGGAAGGCCATGTCAAAGTGGGCGTTGGTGAAGCCGGTGCCGTTTTCGCTGAGGAACTCGCCATCGGTATAGATGTCGATGGTTGTGCTGGCATAGATGGCGTAGGCGCCGGAGACCGGCTCGGTGGGCTGGTTCAGTTGGATGGTATAGAGTTGGCCGGGCGTCAAGGTCACGCCGGAAAAGTCCGCATCCACCCAGTGATGGGTGCTGTCAGCCGGGATGGGATCGACAGCCGAAGCATGGACCACCGTCCCGCCGTAGCCGAAACCCTGGTACAGCGTGATTGTCGGCTGGCTGGCGGGCAAGGTCTGATTCACCGGGCCGTAGTAGAAGAACCCGATCGATCCGAGTTGGGCGACGGAGGCATCAGCGAGAAAGGTCTGGCCGCGATGATTGGTGTTGCCGCCACTTCCGAGTGAGAGGGACTGGTTCCATTGTGACTGGATAATGTCTGCTGCTGCGGAGCCTGCCAGCGCTGTCAGCATAAGCATGGCCCCAATTGTGATCGCTTTCATCTGTGTCTCCTTGCTTAGAGATGACTGTGCATCTGCGACACGTTCATTCCCGACAGGTGCGCCAACTGCCGGACGGGCGGAAATGATGTTTGTATTTTACGACCGGCCACAGGGGAGCGAAATCCCAAAATGCGTCGTCACTCAGTTTAACGCCGCAGTGCCTGGAAAACAGGGCGTAGCAGGGCGGTATGCGGGGTGATGTCCCCGCAATTGCCCACATCGTGATGATTGCAAGAAATGATGAAAATCAGGGGTATTGAGGGCAATGCGACTTTAGTGTCACCGGGACAACGGCTCGGTGTTCGTCGGCGCGTCGGTCCATTGCTTGATGCCCACGATCGGCTTGGCGAACTCGAAATACCGCTCCCACCGCGGCGTGTCAGCGTATTTGAAAACTTCCCAGATCATTTTCTTGCGTGAAGGGTTGGAGCCGGTGGTGGCGCGTTACCGCGACCTGGACATCCGCAAGTACTTCCGCGGTGATGCGGCGTTCGCCATCCCGGAGTTGTACGTATTTCTACAAGCCGAGCACTACGGATAAACGATCCGGTTGAAGTCAAACGCCGTGCTGGAGCGGGAAATCAAGCACTGGCTGGCCCGGCCTGTGGGTCGCCCGCCGACCAAGCCGGTGGTGCGCTACCACGACTTCATGTACCAGGCCGCCAGTTGGGACAAGGCCCGCCGTGTCGTGGCCAAGGTTGAATGGCACCAGGGCGAACTGTTCCCCCGCGTTGGTTTCATCGTGACGAACCTGCCCTGGCGGTGCAAGCGGGTCGTGCGGTTCTACAACCAGCGCGGCACAGCGGAGCAGTGGATCAAGGAAGGCAAGAACGCGGTCAAGTGGACCAAGCTCTCGTGCCACGACTTTGTGGGCAACCAGGTGCGATTGCAGTTGTTCGCCCTGGCGTACAACCTGGGCAACTTCCTGCGACGGCTGGTGCTGCCTGCTCCCGTGAAGCACTGGGCGATGACGACGCTGCGGGAGAAGCTGATCAAGATCGGGGCGAAGGTGGTGCGTCATTCGAAGTAGGTGTTCTTCCAGATGGCCGAGGTGGCGGTCCCGCGCAGGCTGTTGGCCGCCATCCCGGATCGCATCCAGCGCCTGCGTGCGGTCGCCGTCATGGCGCCTTCATGATGGCCCGACAAGCCCCTCAGAATGGCTCCCGTCACGATGGCGCCAGGGGATCCCAGGATACGAGACCGAAAAGCCACCCTGGCATGCACCGGGCAGTTCGTTTCATCGCTCAGAGCCGGAAAAACTCGAAAACGGGGTAGGCGCAACGGGGGGGGGTGCTGTTACAATAGCGGGACGCGGCCCGACGGAGGAGCCGAGCGAGGTCAACCAGGAAATGTCGGTCCAGAACGGTGAAAGTGTTGTGGCCAGCTAACAACGGGTTGCAGCCGACGCCGCTCGGCTGCGCTTCGCGGCGTGGCTGAACCCGCCCGTTCGGTTCCAAAGGAGGATCGCTCGATATGTGAGAAAAGCAGGATGAGTGAGAAAAGTAGAATGTCCGGAATGTCCCCTTTTCTTTCCCAGACCATTTTCCTGCATCCCCGGAATCATGCCGGGAAGGAGCATCCATGAAACGCGTTTTGTTCGCGCGCGACATCGTGCAGAATCGCGCCTTTCTCGTCCCCATGACCGCACAGTGCGTTCGCTTGACCCTGCTCACGCTGATGGTCGGGCTTTGGTCCGCGCTCCCGGCCGAGGCGATCAACATCATGACCCCGGCCGGCCTCAACCCCGGCGACCAGTTCCGCATCATCTTTGTCACCGACGGCGGCCGGAACGCGACATCGAGCAACATCGCCGACTACGACGCGTTCGTCGACAACACGGCAGCCGGGTTGACCTACAACGGCGCCGACGTGACGTGGTTTGCGCTCGGCTCCACGCCGACGGTCGCGGCGAACTCGAGCGGCCGGCTCCCGGTGGACGCAAACTCACCGCCCCTCTTCCGGCTGGACGGCGTCAAGGTCGCCGACAACACGGCTGATCTCTGGGACGGGACGATCGATGCGCCGATCAACGTCACCGAGGCCGGCCTACCCGAGTCCCGTATCGTCTGGACGGGGACAGCGTATTTCGGCAATGCCTTAACGCCAACCGAACTGGGCGCCCCGGTGAATGTGACAGTGGGAGGGTCCACTCTCACGACGTCCGACTGGGTTCAGAGCGTCGGCCTGCCCCCGCATCTGTCCTACAGTCTCTATGGTTACTCAGAGATCCTGACCGTCATCCCGGAACCGACAAGCCTCACGCTGCTGCTGACGGGCATCGCAGGTTTGGTGGGCAGGCCGGTCGCACGCTGGCGGCGCGGAGATGTTCACCGCGGGGTCGCCCGGAACAACTTTCGAGTTATCCGAGCCACCAGGCGTCAAGAGAACGTTGGGTGAGCGTTCTTTCAGGTCTTGAGCCGGCGCCTGACCCTCGATTGCAGCGGACCTGCCGCGCAGGCGGCTGAATATTGTCGTTCTGTCCTGGTTCAGCCTGAAATGGAGAACCAGCTCCATGCTGACGGTCCCGAGGCGTGGCGGATGCCTCCCACCGACAACGCACTTCATCCAGATTCGCCTCGGCGCCATCAAAAGCACCCCAGTCCAATCGAACCCGGACCAGCCGTCGGCTTGCCTTGGCCACGGGGGTCATCTCCATTCATACACCGCCTCGGGATCTTCGTTGCCGACATCGATGATGTTCTGGATGCAGATGCAGATGTTGTCGTTGACATATGTGACGCCCAGGTCGATGGCGTCATCGATGTCCAAGATGCAGGTCAGGCCCTTGATGGACTTGGGGCGAGCCAGGTGGGCGGAAGCGTTAGGACGGGTGGTGGCGGAAAGGTCGGTGACGTAGCGAGCATGGCCGAGGGGCGAGCCGGACTCAGCATCCACCAGCAGAACTTGTTGTAGATGCGGTCCCATTGGTCCTGGCAGCGGTCGATGGTGATCTGCGATTGCCCGCGGCCCTGCCAGACGACTGCGGGCGTATTCGATGCGCTGTCATATTCCTGGAAGGGCAATAGCTCGATCAGTTTGAGTTGATCTCGTGACTCGGAGCAGTTGATGTGCAGTTCAGTGACGGTGGCGCTGATGTCGATGATGCCGGCCATCTCGGCTGGGGCATTGGATACGACGCTGCATGCCAACACGACCGCTGCCGGCCACAACGTCCATCGCGCTGCCGTCCGTTTCATGGGTTCGCCTTTCCGCAAGCTGATTGAAAGAAACCCGCCCTCTTTTTGCGGCGTTGACCGACAATGACAGAGTAGAGCAACTGGCATCGAGCTTCATCCTGGTTGCAACACGCCGCAGCAAAGAATAGACAGAAGATGATTGATGCCTGTTGTTAGCCAGATGGACAGTGGCTGATATCGCGGAGGCAAAAAACGCACCGATAACGCAGAACTGCAAATGGTTCACCGTGTGGTCGGCCGGCGGTGGTTCAGTCGTCAGCCACGACTTCGCCATGTCTGGCGGGCGATGTGTAACTACTGACCTTTGGCTCGACGGTGTCTTCACCGTAGATGAGCAGTCCGAAGTCGAGGCTGGTGATGTCTCTGAAGCTTTCGAATTGCGTGCTGCCGTCGAGTCGGGCGAGATTCTGTCCGCCGTCATCGGTGCCGAAATATCCGTGAGGTCGATCGGTGATGGGATGACCGGCCGAGCTGTAGTAGTACCAGCCTGACCACCCCGGCGCGTCGAGGGAGGGATCTGAACTAGCCCCCCAGTGCGGGCGCAGGACGGAGCCGCCGGTGATGCGTACGTCGTCCCGGTAGGTGACGATGTGGGTGTTTCGATAGATACCAGTGTCGCCGAAAGTGGCGGTAACGCCGTTGGCGACGTAGGTGAAGCGGTTGTCCGCGTCAGGAGCCAGGCCGGTGTCAATCACATCGAATCGCTCCGCAGTGGGACAAGTGAAGGTGGCGACAGTGCCGGTGACGTACTTGTGAACCAGGCCGATCCAGGAAGGCAGGTAGCTATAGAAACCCAGGGGCTTGTTGACTACCCAGGTGCTGAAGGATGGGTGACCACTGCCGCCAGCCCATTGAAAGGGGAACGTATCATGATTGTCCACGGAGTAGGCGGTGGCTCCACCGTTGATACCGCGCAGGTAGGCGGCACAGGTGATCTGGCGACCGCTCTCCCGGGCGTGTTCCAGGGCCGGCAGAAGAATCGCAATCAGCAGGGCGATGATGGAGATGACCACCAGCAACTCAATCAAAGTAAAAGCAATGTGAGATCGTCTCATGTTACTTGTCCTTTGCGAAATGAAAAACGCAGATTTGACTGAGATGACAATGAAACCAAGAAGCGTATATGTATGTATATTTTAAGCCTTCCAGAAATGTGGTCAAGGGATAAAAGGCAGCAATCACAGAAGTTCAGTCAAATTTGCTGTCGGGGCGGGAAAAAGCGGTTTAGAGGTCTGTGAGGCGGGTTTCATCGCGACAACCGGGCATCTCTGAGGTTGTGCAATGGGGGAGGCCGAGGTGTTCCGGCATGCCAATCAGCCGAATACCATAACGCCGCCCCGAGAGCATCGGAGCAGAACGGATGGTCGCTGCAAGTCACTGGCCGGTATTAGCGCACTGCCACAACCTTCTCGTGAATCAGACGCACCGGGCCGATCAAGCCCGACGGCACAAGCGGGGAATTCGGCTGGTGGTGTCGCCAGGTGACGAAGGTTCGTCGGCCGTTGTCCGGTAAACCCTGCCCCTCTTTCAGCCAATCCGGAAAGTCAACCGGTTGGTAGCCTCTGCCCTTGCTGGCGGGTTTCCATTGAACGCCGTCGGGATATTGCAAGTCTCCGATCAGGCGATTGACCCACAGGTTCGTCACCTCGATCTCCAGGGTATTATCGCCCACTTGCAGCAAATCAGTGATTTCTACGCGGAACGGAGGCTTCCACAGAACACCCAGATTGTGACCATTGAGCTTCACCTGGGCCATGATCTGCACCTGGCCCAGATCGAGCAGCACCTTTTCGTCTGCCGCCGGCGCTGCTGGCAGATCAAACTTCTTAACATAGGTGGCTGTGCCGGAGAAGTGCTTGACGTCGTCGTTTTCATGCTGCGACCAGTCGATGAGCTTATCCAGCGTGATCTGCTCGACCACCGGCGCGACCCAGCCCTTGGGCAAATGCAGCGTCCACGGTCCCTCAAGTGTCGTCGGCGCGGCCAGATCATTCACCGTCAGGCTGACGGTCAGGCCATCGGCCTTCCGCACCTGGTAGCGCCCGTTGCGCTGGGCGATCAGCACGGGCTGACCGTTCTGGTTGGTGATCTGGTAACCGGGCTCATCGATGACCATGGTCAGCGGCAGGATCAGTACCTGGCCCTCGCGGACTGAGATTACGTTATCCACGCCGTCGTAGGTGTATTCCACCTTCAGGCTTTTTACCACGCCCGATGCAGGGTCACCCGCCAAATTGTTGTCGGCTTTGACCTGCAATCGGTTGCCATCGTTGACCATGGCCTGAATCTGCTTTGTGACATCGACCTGCTGCTGCGAGTCGGCAGCCAAGTTGCCGTAAACAGCGCTGCGGATTTGCAGGGTCGGCGGTGGCGGAGCGGAGGCTGCCTCTTCCAGGCTCACGGACTCGATCCTCGCCGGATCGTCGCCCGACTCGCGGAACACCACGAAGACCGATCCTGCCGGGTCCAGCGTCAGTGGCACCATCGTCAGCCCGTCCCCGGTGAACGAATACATCCGCATCTGCTCGATCTTGCCGGTGTCCGGATGCCAAAGCTGAGGACGTCGGCCCGTAACGCGGAAGATTGCCTGAATGCTGTTGGTGCAATGGTTCTGGTTGGAGATGAAATACACTTCCGCGTCGTCGATGCGGCGATGGATGTATTCAATGCCGTTGCCCGGATATTCGGTGGGCAGACCGCTGACGCCACCAGTGAATGCAAAGTCGGGTGGGAGGTTGATCGCGGCCAGAACTTCATCCAGCGGCCGGCCCCAGACGACCTTGCCTTTGCCCACCTGGCGTTCGCCCTCCGCCGTGCGATCGGCGCCCCAAAGCTCGTCGGCCAGGGCCTGCACCTGTTGATCGCAGGCCGGGTAATTTTCAAGACTCGGCGAGCACAGCGGCGCCGAGCCATAGACCGTGGCTCCAGTCCTGACCAGATCGCGCACCTGGCTCAACATGGCCGGTCGCATCGGGCCAACCGGCAGCACCAGCAGGCGGTAGCGCATCCCGCTGGGCAGGGCCAGTTCGCCATCTTGAACAGTCATTCGCCTGAAGCTCTCGTACGAGCAGAAATCGTAGTCATATCCAACCGGCGGGGCCGGGTTGAGTGCTTGCCGTGTCACAGCCTGTTGGGGCGATTGTTCTCCTGTTAAATAGCACAAATCCGCTACGAAGCGGCCTTCCTGCAACAGGTACTGGCAACGGGCCACGTAGTCCAGCCAGGCTCGGCCCTTGAGGAACCAGGTGTTGTTGCGGTTGTACTGGCCGCCCCATGGCCCCATGGTCATGCCCGGCAGCACATTCAGCCACGGCTGATGCACATGGGTATGGAAGATGAAGCGGTTGACGCCTTGGCAGAAAAAGTAATCGCCTTGTGACTTGAGCAGGAAGGGGTGATTGACGAATCCGGCCATGGCCCCGCCGGCGGTGAAGGCCTCGGCTCCCACGTATTTGTGGCCGTTGACGTGCATCGCGGAGGCCGACAGCTTGCCCGACCAGTGATGCCAGCCTTCACTGGCCTGGGCCCACCATTCACCCATGGGAATGTCTGCCTGATCCGCTACACAGAAGTCGTTGAAGTTGCCGTTGCCGTAGGGTTCGATGGAAAGCATCAAACCGTTACGATGGGCCATCTCGGCGAAATACCCAAAGTAGTTTTCGGTGAACAGGTCCGCAATCACTTTGCGAAAGTCCCACAGGAACCGCTCGCTCACCTCGACGCTGTCCACCACGCGGCCGGTCAAGGCGGGCAGGTAGGGCGTCAGGTCGTAACCCATGCGCTCACGAAAATCTTCACCCATGCTCGCGGTCCAGTTCTGACAACCCATCTCGTAGCTGTCGATCAGCACGTTGTTGAAGACCCTGCCCGCAAGCGGACCAGCGTCGTCGATCACTTTCTGTACGCTGTTTTGCCAGTGCAGCTCCGCCGCCTGCTTGTCCAGCTTGTCGCACTCCAGACCGCGACCTGAATCCTGGGCTGGGGCGTTCTGTTTGCCCGTGCTGGTGTAGCCCATACGCAGCACCGTCCACCGGCCGGCCGGCGGTTGCCATCGCAGTCGCCCCGATTCGTCCATCCGCTCGCTCAGGTCGATGACATCCTGCAGCGCAATGACGTCGCCGGGATCCACGGCGCGGTCGTCCGGCTGCAGACCGTTTTTCTTATCACCAGCCGTTTCATAGCCGGCTTTGGTCCGCCAGTCGCTGAGGCGAAAGCCCTCCCCCTCCAACTCGCCGCGCGGCGTGGGGAAGGCAAATACAGCGATATCCCGGTAAAAATCCGCCACTGTTTCCGGTTGCTGCAGTTGCCCGTCGAACTCGGCCGAACCTTCCAGGCGAGTTTCGCTCCAGACCACCTTCTTCATCGAATACTCCGGCGTGATCCACGGCCCGCCGCTGCTCGACCATCCGGCGCAGTTGTGCATGCACATCTCTAAACCCAGGCGATCAGCCTCCGCGACGGCGTGGCGCATCAATTGTCGCCACTGATCGCTCATGTATTGCACCGGCCCCGAGGGGAAATAGCGGCCGACGGCAAAAGCCTGGAACCCGCCCAGGCCGGCCTGTTTCATGGCTTCCAGGTCGGCGGTGATGCCTTCGGCGGTGACATGGCCGTCCATCCAATGCCACCAGGTGTGGGCCCGGGCCGAGTCCGGAGGCGTATTACGAAAGTTTTCCTCCAGATCCGCTACCGATGAACAGGCGAAAAGGCCCGCAAGCATGATCATGACGAGTCTGGACGTGCATTTCATCGTTTGCTCCCTCATCAGCATGGGTTTCTCGAAGGTGACATCAGAGCATGTTCAGGCCAGGTCGCTGTGAACAGCCGCGGTCAGTGAATATTCCTCCCTCATGTCGAGGCACTTGAAGACGGGGCTGACTGCTGCGGTTGTTGCCATAGCGGCCACGACGCACATGGCGCAAGCCCAACGGTCAGCGACGGTTGGCCAGTATCACCCTTGTGATCGGGCTGGTCAAGAACGGTGATTCAAACGCACTTGCTTTCCCCGGGCTACAGACCGCTGGACTCGCGGGAGGCGTTTTCCTGCGGGGTTTCCGGCAGGTGCAGGCCGCACTCCTGCTTGAGTCCGCCGAAGCGGCCCTCACGTTCGTGTTGACCGGCCTGGAGGGGCAGCGTGTTGTACCAGTCGCCGATGGAGGCGTAGCCCGCATCGCGCAGCGGGTGATAGGGAAGATCGTGCTGCTGGAGATAGTCGTGTACGTCCTTGCTGGACCAGGTGAGAATCGGGTGCACCTTGTAGCGGCCGGACTGCAGCACGACGGGCGGCAGGTTCTTGCGATGCTCGGTCTGCCCGCGGCGCAGGCCGGCCAGGGTGGCGGTGGCGCCCAGTTCCTGCAAGGCGCGATTCATCGGCTCAACCTTGTGAATGCGGTCGAGCTTGTTCAGATCATCGATGCTCTGGCTCTCCCACAGCTTGCCATGCCGGGCGATGGTCCAGGCGGAAGAGTGCGGGGCCTGATAGACCTTCAGGTTCAGCTTCAACTGCTGCGTGAGTTGGTCGGCAAAGCGGTAGGTATCCAGGAAGTGGAAGCCGGTGTCGATGAAGATGATCGGGATGTCGGGGACGATGCGGGTGACCAGGTGCAGCATGACGGCCGATTGCACGCCGAAGCTGGTGCTCATGACCAGCCCGTCGCCGAAGGTGTCAGCCGCCCAGCGCACGACGTCGGCGGCGGACTTGCCTTCCAGTTGGGCGTTGGCGGCGGACAGGTCGAGGTCTATGGCGGCGGTTGGGCTCATGGGTCCAATCGGTGGGGTTGAGGGTATGCTGGCGGAAACGAATCATTCTAGCGAGAATAAAGCCATGGCAACCGTCTGCATCGGTATCGGCTCCAACCTCGGTGACCGGGCCCGGTACGTGCGGCAGGCGGTCGAGGCCTTACAGCGATTGGGGGATGGCGACGTAAAGCCTGATAGTAAAAGTGGTTGTAAATTTACCGAGGGCGGTGTTTACGAGACGGACCCCGTGGGTGGGCCCCCCGGGCAGGGCAAGTATCTCAATACGGCGGTGCGCTTCGAGACCGCCCTGTCTCCGCTGGAGTTGATCGATCAGTTACAGGCCATCGAGCGCGCGGCAGGCCGGCCGCAGCGGCAGAGTCGCCGGCACAACGAGCCGCGCACATTGGACCTGGATCTGCTGCTGTACGATCAACAGGTGATCGACGAGCCGGGGCTGACCGTGCCGCACCCGCGCATGCACCAGCGCGAGTTCGTGTTGCGACCGTTGTGCGATGTGGCCGGTGAGATGACGCACCCGGTGCTGGGCAGGACAGTGCACGAACTGTTTGATGAGTTGAAGAAATGAATACGCCGCGAAGGCACGAAGGACACGAAGCAGGACAGGAGCCGCAGATGACGCAGATTGTGTCAAGATTTAGAACGCAGATGGACGCGGATGGGACGCAGATGAACGCAGATTAGAAAAGAGTTCAGCCACGGATGAACACGGATAGGCACGGATGCAACACAGCGTTTTTTCAACACATCCGTGGGCATCCGTGTTCATCCGTGGCAAATCCTGATCCGCGTTTATCTGCGTTTATCCGCGGTTGCCTTGTTTCGATGTTGTTATCTTCGTGTCCTTCGTGCCTTCGTGGCAGAACACCGAGTTTTGATGATGGCCCAGACGTTGAAGATCAACGAGATTTTCTTTTCCATCCAGGGTGAGAGCACCCGGGCGGGTGAGCCGTGCGTGTTCGTGCGTCTGACCGGCTGCCATCTGCGCTGCGGGTATTGCGATACGGAGTATGCGTTTTATGAGGGGCGCGCGTGGAGCATCGAGCAGGTGCTGGCGGAAGTTCAGAAGATCGGCCGCGGTTGTCGGCTGGTGGAGGTCACGGGCGGCGAACCGCTGCTGCAACCGGCCGTGCATCCACTGATGGTCCGCTTGTGTGATGCCGGTTACACCGTGCTGCTGGAAACCAGCGGGGCGTGCGACATTTCGCCCTGCGATCGGCGCGTGGTGCGCATCATGGATCTGAAGACCCCCGGCAGCGGGCAAGTCGAGCGCAACCTGTGGTCGAACATCGAGCATTTGGCGCAGCACGACGAAGTGAAGTTCGTGCTGTGCGATCGCGACGACTATGACTGGATGAAAAACGTGCTTGCCGAGCACAACCTGGCCCAGCGTGTGGCGGCCGTGCTGGTCAGCGCGGTGCATGATGTGCCGCAGGGCAAGGAACTGCCGGGCAGTACGGGGCTGTCGCTGCGCGATTTGTCGCAATGGGTGCTGACCGACGGCCTGCCGGTGCGGGTGCAGGTGCAGTTGCACAAACTGATCTGGGATCCGCAGATGCGGGGAGTTTGAAGTTGAACCGCCAAGACGCCAAGAGCGCCAAGCAAGCCAAAACAGAGAATACAATAACCGCAAAGAGGCGCAAAATGCGCAAATGCAGAGGTGATATTCAATTTCCTTCTGCGATTTTTGCGCCTTTTTGCGGCTCAATCATTTCTTGGCACTCTTGGCGTCTTGGCGGTTCAACCCGTTTACCGTTGCCGCCCGAAGCCCTACACTGTGATCATGCGCAGCCGAATTTCCAAGACGATCCGCTTCGATTCCGCCCACTTTCTGCCCACGTTCCCCGAGGGCCACAAGTGTCGGCGGCTGCACGGGCACAGCTTCGAGGCGGACCTGGTGGTCGAGGGCGAGGTCGATCCGGCCAAGGGCTACGTCGTTGACTTCGGCCAGATCAAGCGGCTATCACAGCCGATCGTGGAGCAGCTCGATCACCGGCTTCTCAACGAAATCGAGGGGCTGAACGTGCCCACGGCCGAGAACCTGGCCAAGTGGATTTACGATCATCTCAAGCCGCAGTTGCCGCAACTGGCGATGGTACGGGTGCGTGAGTCGGCTGAGAATGTGGCCGAGTATGCCGGGGAATAAAAATCGGGTGGAATAAACGCGGCCGCGTGGCGGTCATTGTTGGAAAGGAGTCCAACCATGAATCATCGTGCGCTTCGAGGGTATGTCGGATTGACGATCGTGGCGATTGTGGCGGGGCTGACCCTGATGGCCCGGGGGCAGATGACGGAACAAGCGCCGGGGCAGACCTGGGCGGTGGATGCGGTTCACTCCAGCGTGGTGTTCAAGCTCAAACACATGGGCCTGTGCGATTTCTACGGCAACTTCGAGCAGATATCCGGCTCGTTTGCCACCGGGCCCGAGGCGAGTTTTGATCTGACCGTCCCCATGGCCGGCATCCACACGCGCAACGAGCAGCGCGACGCACACCTCAAGTCGCCTGACTTTTTCGATGCGGCACAGTTCCCCGACATGCACTTCAAGAGCACCAAGGTCACCATCGACGGCGACACGTATCACGTCACCGGCGACCTGACGCTGCACGGGGTCACGAAATCCATCGATGTCACCATGACCCGCGGCGGACAACTGGTTGATCCCATGGGCATGATGCGCACCGGCTTTGATGCCACGTTCACCATTCGCCGCAGCGACTTCGGCATGAACACCGGCCTCGACATGATCGGCGACGAGGTGACGCTGATGATCGGGCTGGAAGGGACACAGGCTGCCGGAAGTAATCCAGCACCGTGATCGCCATCACTTCCGGGGGCTACAGGTGCCTGGCGATGAAGTCCACAGCGGTGCGGATGTTCTTGACGCCGAGGGCGGCCTGCTCGTCCATCTCGATGTCAAACTCTTCCTCGAAGGCAGCGACCAACTCGACGCTCTGGATCGACTCGGCCCCCAGGTCTTCCACAAAACGAGCCTCGTCGGTGACGCGGGCGGGATCGACTTTCAGTGTGCGGGCTACGACGTTCTTTACGCGGTCGGCGATGTCTGACATGAGTATTTGACCTCCAGGTATTGCGTGTTGCGCCGCGTGGCCGCGGCGGCTAAACGGTTAGTCCTTCCGGGGGCGGCGGCCACGCCGGGTGCGGGTGATGCGTCATGATGCGGATAGCTTTTTCTTCAGGGCCTCGATGCGCTGACCCAACTGCTCGATGCTTTGCTTCATCTGCTGGACGAACTTGTTGTGATCATAGTCGCCGCGCACAGCGGCGAAGTCGGCAGCACGGTCGGCAGATTCGCCATCGTGACCAAAACCGGTCTGCGTCTGTTCGTCGAACTCCTTGCCGGCATCGATCAGGATGAGGTTGAGGAACTTGGTCTTGGCGGCCAGCAGTTGATCAGCCAGGGCGGCCGGATCGGCGGATTCCAATTCGGTGCCGGACACGCGCTGATACGCCCAGCGAATCCAGGCCCATTCGTCCTCGGCGTAGTGACGATGGATGTCATCGAGCGCGGCTTCAAAAGCTGCCAGGTCGGTAATTTTGCCCGACTCCACGGTGGCGTAGAGATCCTGCATACGTTGGCGAGGCATCATCTGGCCGCAGATATCGAGCCAGTCTTCACTGAACGCGGCATCCGATGTGGGCGCGAGGGATTGACCGGCTTCCAGACGGGCGGCGATTTTTTCCAGCAGGTAACACTGAATGCCGGGGTCGTAGAATTTGGCGCCGGTGCGCAGCAATACGCGCTTGACGGTTGCGCCGTTGATCGTCACCTCATCGATCGAGCGGTCGGTGGTCTTCTGCAACTGTTTAAGGTGCTCGGAAGCTTGGATCATGCGGCCGACGGTCAGGGGGCTGAACACGTCGAAGTCGATGCGATCGCGTTTGACGTTGCCTTTGCGGCGATCGCGGGCGGGCCACTTGGCGCCGTCGCGCACGGTGCCGACGGTGGAGAGGTTGAGCCCGGGCACGAACGAGCAGCGGCCGGCGTGGTCGGCTTCGATGTGACTGAAGGGGAACAGTGACAGGTCGAAGTTGCGGGTGTGCTTGCCCAGGACCACGGAGAACGGTCCGACGCGGCAGGGCCACATCATGTAACTGAACGAGCCGGTCTTGCAGCCGCGCTCGAGCTTGCCTTCGTGGACCGGGCCGAGCTTGTACATGTGGTTGGATTGATTGGTCCCGCTGCCGGCGTTGTAGAAGCTGAACAGGGCGGCGATCAGGAGCGTGGACTTGTGATGGGTGACGGTGTAGGGCCCGGCGAACACGCTGCAGGCTTCGCCGTGGAACGCTTCGCAGTTGGCGAAAAACAGCGTGTTTTCCGCGGAAAACTGCTTGCCCACGCGGCAGCCCTGGCCCACGTAGGTCTTGCTGAGGATCGCGCCTTCGGTCACCTGCGTGTCTTCAGCCACGATGCAGTTGTGGCCCTGCACGGCATCACCGATCAACGTGGGCGCATCGGGGGCGCTGAGGATGGTGGCGTTGACCAGTGAGGTTGCGCCCCAGATCGTCGCTGCGTCGCCGATGTTGCAGTCAATGAGTTTGCCGACGTTGGCGAGCCTGGCCCCATGACCGATGCGGCCGGTGTCGGATTTGGCGCGATCGGCGGCAGCGCGGGCCATGGCGATCAGCTTGTCGATGAAGGCGGGGCGGAAGCGATGCAGGCAGAGCAGGTAAGCGAACTGACTTGATAACTCGTTGAACAGGATCACCTCGCGGCCGCCGCCCTCGTTGAGCACCTCGATCTCGACGCCGTTGCCGAAGGTTGCCCCGGGGTTGGTCTGCATGAGGCCGACGTCTTCGATGCACGCTCCGTGCGAGATGTGGTAGTGGGCGATGTGCGTGCCGATGCGGGCGATGCGGACGTTATTGCCGATGGTGCAGTCGATGAGGCAGGCATCTTCAATGACACAGGGGCGCGACAGGCCGGAGGCGCTGGTGACATCGCCGGTCAGCGCGCCGAGGGTCACATCGCCTTCAAAGCGCACGTTGTGAACGCGAGCGGGGTCGAAGTCGAATGCAACACGGACCTTCGACCAGTCCGCAGCGCGGCAGCCTTGTTGTTGCAGTTGCTCGATCTGTTTCGGCGTGAGCGGTTGATGCACGGCGCGGCTCCTTAGAGGCTGGAAGAGTTGAACCGCAGAGACGCGGAGGGCACAGAGGAAGGCAGAAACCGCGGATAAACGCGGATCAGACGCAGATGAACGCAGATGGGATTCTGTGTTTTTAATTTATCCGTGTTCATCAGCGTTCATCCGCGGTTCATGTGTTGCTTTCTCTGTGTCCTCCGCGCCGCTGCGGTTCAATTGTTTTTCAAGCGGACTGGCTCAGTTCGTAGGTGTCGTTGGCGATGGCGGCTTCTTCGTTGGTGGGGATGACCAGCACGGCGGTGGAACTGGCATCGGTGGTGATGCGGCCTTCGCGGCCGACGGTTTCGCTGTTGCGCTGTTCGTCAATGCTGATGCCCAGCAGGTCGAGGTTGCTGCACATCTCGGCCCGCAGGTCGGCGGCGTTTTCACCGATGCCGCCGGTGAAGATCACCGCGTCCAGGCGGCCGAGCACGGCTGCGTAAGCGCCGATGTACTTCTTGATGCGATAGCAGAACACGTCGATGGCCAGTTGCGCCCTTTTGTGACCGGCCCGGGCTTGTTCGCCGAGCGTGCGCATGTCGTTGGACAATCCCGACAATCCGAGTACACCGCTCTTCTTGTTGCACATGTCGTTGAGCGTGGCGGCATCGTAGCCTTTGTCCGCCAGGTAGAAGAGAATGGCGGGATCGAAGTCACCGGTGCGGGTGCCCATGACCAGACCTTCCAGGGGCGTCAGGCCCATGGAGGTATCGACGCTGCGTCCGTTGCGGATGGCAGCCGCGGAGCTGCCGTTGCCCAGGTGACAGGTGATGCAGTTGATGTCGTACTTGTGCCGGCCGAGCATTTCCGCAGCCCGGCGGGCGACGTAACGATGCGACGTGCCGTGGAAACCATAGCGGCGGATGCCGAACTTTTCATAGAGCTCGTAGGGCAAGGCATAGAGGTAAGCCACGGGTGGAATGGTGGTGTGGAAGGCGGTGTCGAAGCAGGCGACCTGCGGCACGTCGGGCATTTCGTGCATGGCAGCGCGGATGCCGACAAGGTTGGGCGGATTGTGCAGAGGTGCGAGGTCCGCGACGCGCTCGATGGAGGCGATGACTTTTTCATCGATGAGCACCGAGCCGGTGAACGCTTCGCCGCCGTGGACCACGCGATGACCGACCGCCTTGATCTGGCTGATATCTGTCAGCACCGCTTCGCCGTCGCCAGCCAGCAGCGTTTCCAGGATCAACGCCATCGCTTCCTCGTGATCGCGCACTTCGCAGGTGCGGCGATGAGACTGCTCGCCCTGGGTCCAGGACATGGCCGACTCGCGATCGTCGATGCGTTCGACCAGCCCTTTGGACAGCACCAGACGCTTCGGCATCTCGAACAACTGGTACTTGATCGAGGAACTACCGCAGTTGACGACCAGGACTTTCATCACGGCTCCCCGTGGGATGGAAGTTCAACCTTGGACTTGAGCCAGACAGACAGCGGTGGTGGCGACGATGTCAGCCGCACTGGCGCCGCGCGACAGATCACTGATGGGTTTGGCGAAGCCCTGCAGGAACGGGCCGATGGCGCGGGCGTTGGCCATGTATTGCGTGAGTTTGTAGGCGATGTTGCCGGCATTGAGATCGGGGAAGATCAGCACGTTGGCATGACCAACCACGGGGCCGGCGTCTTTGACCTTGCGTGCGCCCACGGAGGGGATGATGGCGGCATCGGCCTGAAGTTCGCCGTCGATTTTCAGATTGCCCGCACGCTGCTTGATGATGACCAGGGCTTCGTTGACCTGATCGACCTGAATGTGCGAAGCGCTGCCCTTGGTGGAGAACGACAGCAACGCGACGCGCGGCTCTTCGTTGAGCAGGCGGGCGGCGCTGGCGTGCGAAGCCAGTGCGATGTCCGCCAGTTGCTCGGGGGTGGGTGAGATGTTGACCGCGCAGTCGGCATAGATGAACGGCTTGTCGGTCTGGCCCTGGAAACTGGGGATGACCATCAGGAAGAAACTGGAGGCCGTCTCGATGCCGGGTGCGTAGCCGACGGTCAAAGCACCGGCCTGAATGACGGTGGCGGTGGCGGTGGCGACGCCGGCGACCATGGTGTCGGCATCGCCGCTGCGCACCATCATGCCGCCATAGAACAGCGGGCGCAGCACCATGCGGCGGGCGACGCGCTGGTCCAGATCACGCTTGCCCACGTAGGTGCGGGTGTAGGCGTCGAGCTTGTCACTTTCGCGCGGATCGATGGTGTCGATGCCGTCGAGGCCGACGCCGGCCTGACTGGCGGCTGCTTCAATCTGTTCACGCTTGCCCAGGACAATGGGGCGAGCGATGCCCTCATCGCACAGGCGGCGGGCGGCGGTGAGAACGCGCTCGTCCTGGCCCTCGGGCAGGGCGACGGTGAGTTTTCGCTTTTTGGCGGACTCGATGAATTGCTGGATGATGTCCATGAGAGGTGCCTTGGTTGTTTTGCCGCTGGCGGCTTCGCGAACCCCTTCGGAATGCGGACGGTCGCGCGAAGCCGCAAGCGGCGGATCGACGGTTTACGCCTTCGGCGCGCCGGGTTTCATCTTCAACACCCAGTCGTAGTACTCACGCATCTGCAATTGTCCGGCCGCATCTTCATCGAGATAAACACGCGTGTCGGGATGCAACTGCAAGGCGCTGGCGGTGATCATGCTGGTGACAGGGCCTTCGATGGCGGCGGCGATGGCGGCGGCTTTGTTCTTGCCGTTGGCCAGCAGGACGATCTCGTCAGCCTCCAGAATGGTGCCCACGCCCATGGTGATGGCGTAGATCGGCACCTGCTCCTTGTTCTGGAAGAAGCGAGCGTTGTCTTCGATGGTGGGTTTGGCCAGGGTTTTGAGGCGGGTGCGCGAACTGAGCGAACTGGTGGGTTCGTTGAAGGCGATGTGGCCGTCGGACCCGATGCCGAGGATCTGCACGTCGATGCCGCCGCAATCCCGGATGCGTTGCTCGTACCACTGGCAGAATGAGGGGAAGTTGCTGGTGGTGCCGGAGGGGATGTAGATGTTCTGGCGGGGGATGTTGACGTGCTTGAAGAAGTTTTCGTGCATGAAGTAGTGGTAACTCTGCTCATGCGTGACGGGCAGGCCGACGTACTCATCGAGGTTGAAGGTGGTCACCTGGGAAAAGTCGAGGCCTTCCTCGCGGTGCAGGCGGACCAGTTCGCGGTAGAGGCCCAGGGGCGTGGAGCCGGTGGCCATGCCCAGCACGGCATTGGGCTTGCGATTGAGCACGTCGGCGATCTGTTTGGCGGCCGCCACGCTCATTTGTTGGTAGTCCGGCTTGATGATGACTTCCATGAAGTGACTCCTTGGGATGACGGGATGAAGCGAAACGATGAATGAACTTGTCGAACGATTGATGAGCGAACTATCGCTGCGCAGCCTGCTGCTGCCGGGTCACGTCCGTTGCCTTGTCGGATGAGGCGCGGGGCGATTCTTCCCAGCGGACGAAGGCTTCGATGGCTTCGTACTCCGCCAGCCCGAGCTGGTCGTAGAGTCGGGCGGTGGCGCGATTGCGATCCTCAGCCCGCTGCCAGAACTCGCGCTGATCGGGGCCCGGGAACAGGGCTTTGTCCTTCTGCGATTCGTGTTTGAAGATCGCCTGCCGCTTGCGCTCCAGCTCGCAGGGTGACAGCGGCACCGCCATGTCGATGCGCTGCGGCTCCCATTCCTGCCAGGCGCCGCGATAGAGCCAGACATCACAGTCAGCCGCCCAGTCGCGCTCGCGCAGTCGGCGCATGGCTTCGAAGATCGCCACCAGGCACACGCGGTGCGTGCCGTGCGGATCGCTCAAGTCGCCGGCCGCATACACCTGGTGCGGCTTGATCTGCTCCAGCAGGTCCATGACCACCTTGATGTCATCTTCACCCAAAGGCTTCTTGCGCACGGTGCCGGTCTCGTAGAAGGGCATGTCCAGGAAGTGCAGACGTTCAACGGGAATGCCGCAGTAGCGCCCGGCATCGCGGGCCTCGCCGCGACGGATGATGGCCTTGATCTGCTGCACCAGCGGCGAATCAACCTGGCCCGGCTGCTTCTGCCGCAGGAACTGTTCGATCTGCTGCTCGATGTGGTCGGTCTGTTTCTGGTCGATGTTGAACAGGCTGTTGAACTCGCTGGCGAAGTCGGCAAAGCGGATCGCATCCTCATCGAAGACCGCGATGCTGCCGGAGACCTGATAAGCGACGTGCACCTCGTGGCCCTGATCAGCCAGACGGATGAGCGTGCCGCCCATGGAGATCACGTCATCGTCGGGGTGCGGCGAAAAGACCAGGATTCGCTTGGGGAACACGCGATCGGTGTCGCGCACGATGTCGCCGGGCTGACGCTCATCAGCGGGTTTGCCGCCGGGCCAGCCGGTGATGGTGCGCTGCAGGGTGCGAAAGACGCCGAGGTTGATTTCGTAGGCCGGGCCGAACTCAGCAAGCAACTCCTGCAGGCCGTGCTCGTTGTAGTGGGCATCGGTGAGCTTGAGGATGGGTTTTTCCACTCGCCGCGCCAACCACAGCACCGCCTGGCGAATCAACTGCGGCGTCCAGGTGACCTTGCTGATCAGCCACGGGCACTTGAGCCGGGTTAGCTCAGCGCCGGCGGCGTTGTCGAGCACGAAGCTGGCGTTGGGATGTTCCTGCAGGAAGCTGGCCGCGACGGTGGGCGTGATGGGGCCTTCGACCGCCTGGGCCACGATGGGGGCTTTGCCTTCGCCCCAGGCCATGATGATGATGCGGCGGGAGCTGAGGATGGTGCCGACGCCCATGGTGATGGCCCGGCTGGGCACGTGTTCGATGCCGAAGAAATCACTGGCGGCATCCATGCGGGTCAGTTGATCGAGCCAGATGAGTCGCGTGCGGCTGTCGCGGCTGGAGCCGGGCTCATTGAACCCGATGTGTCCGGTGCGGCCGATGCCGAGGATCTGCAGGTCGATGCCGCCGGCGTCGGCGATGGCTTTCTCGTAAGCGGCGCAGTAGTGCGGCGCTTCATCGATGCTGATGGTGCCGTCGGGCACGTGGGCGTTGGCCGGTTCGATGTCGATGTGATCGAACAGGTGCTCACGCATGAAGCGGCGATAGCTCTGCAGCGCGTCGGGCTGCATGGGCAGGTATTCGTCGAGGTTGAAGCTGATGACGTTGCGGAAGCTGAGGCCGTCTTCGCGGTGCAGTCGGACCAGCTCGGCATAGACGCTGGTGGGCGTGGAGCCGGTGGCCAGACCGAGCACGGCATTGCGGCCTTCGGCCTGGCGCTGGCGGATCAGTTGGGCGATCTCGGCGGCCACGGCTCGACCGGCCTCGGCGGCGTCGCTGTAGAGACGGACGGGGATTTTTTCGCGGGAAACTTCCATGGCTGTGGTACTTCCGGCTGACAGAACTTCTCGGGAGGGCGTCCATATATTTAACACAACCGTTATTTATTTGCAAGTGGTGGCGGCCTTCAATGCGAAAAAATGTGGTTTTTGCGTCTATAAACTGGCACAATTGCAAACATTGTGTAAACTAATTGCGATGCTCGATGCCCGTCAGAGCCACATCCTGAGCCTGCTGCGGCGGCAGGGACCGCTCAGTCGCCAGCAGTTGCACCAGGCCATGAAACTGCGCCCCAACACGGTGGGGCAGTTGGTGGACGGGCTGATCAAGGCGGGTCTGCTGTGCGAGGGGCCGCCACAGCCGGCCGGTCCGGGTCGGCCGCGGGTGCCGCTGGAGATCGATCCGCAGCGGCGGCAGGTAGTGGGGCTGGCGCTGCAACCGGGACGGGTGGGGTTGGCCACGTTCAACCTGCACGGGCTGCGCGTGGGCGCGACGCGAAGCAGTGCCGCCAAGCCGGCCACCATCATCGACACGGCAGCAAGTCTGCTCCGCAGCGTGGATCTTGAGCCGGTGGTCGCCATTGGGGTCAGCTCGACGGGTCTGGTCGATGAGCGCACGCATCAGTTGCTGGTCAGTTCGACCACCGCGCGGGTGGAGCCGGTGAGTCTTCAGCCGCTGTTCGATATCGCAAACTCGTGTCCGCTGATTCTGGAAAACGACCTGCAGGCCCTGGCGGTGCAGTGGCTGCTGACGCATGAAGCGGAAGCCAACGATGATATTCTGCTGATTTCGATACGCGATGGTGCGGTGGGTGCCGCGGTGCTGGTTGACGGTCGGCCGATCCGCGGCTGCGTGATGGGCGGTAACGAACTGGGCCACACGCGATTGCCGGTGCAGACGCCCATGTGCTACTGCGGCCACACCGGTTGCCTGGAGCGCATCTGCAGCAGCGACTTCCTGCACATGCAACACAACGGCGATTCGAGCATCACGCTCGCCGAAGCCATCGAGCGCTACCGCGGTGACGATGGTGATCTGCAACAGGTCATCCACCTGCTGGGCATCGGCATCGGCAACGCCATCACCCTGCTGCGGCCGCGGCGGGTGGTGTTGGCCAGCGAGTTCAATCGCTGCACAGCCTATACCAACGCACTATTGCAGGCGATCCGCGGACACATGCTCTCGACGCTGGTCGAACGGGTGCGCATCGATCTGTGGGACCGCCAGAGCGTGGAGTTCGCCGACGCAGCGGCATGGTTAGCCCTGGCCTCGATCTACAACCGCCTGGGCGCCGATCGCGTTTGACCTGCCCGCTCAGGTAACGTGATGACAAATCGGGTATAACGACCTCGGCGGGGGTGGTCTTTTCATCTATAGCATGTTGGGTTCTTCTACAGGAGTACGTGGTCATGTTGCAGTCCGCACGCGCCAACAACACTTCCGGGGCTTCGCGATGGTCAACACTTTGCAGCGCGATCCTGGGATTGCTGCTGGCCGTGGCGGCACAGGGTCAACTCTTTCCGCCCGGTCAACCGATTCACGTGGCGGCGGAGTACGGCCAGATCGGCGGCGGGGGGGGGTACACCGTTTCGCTGATGGGCGTGGCGGATGTCTTCGGCAACGGGCCGTATGACCTGTTCGACCGCAACGGCTTCATTTATCCCTTCATCAAATTCGCGGATAACGGCGCCCCGCTGTATGGCGAGCCGGTGCCCTTCACCGGCCCTGGCGTCAACGGCCCGGTTTTCACCGCGCCCGACGGCTCGATCATGGACATCAGCGGGGCCGGCAAGAAAGTCCGCCTGTTCAAATTCGACAAGGACTCCAGGAAATTCACCATGGTGGCCGAGTCGCCCGAGTTGACGATTCCCGCCGGCGTCAGCGGGCCCGTCGGCCACATCGATGACCAGGGCAAGGTCCATGTCTTCTTCAAGAACTCCGACGGCACGCCCTATCACAACGGTGATTCACACTCACATGACTATGTGCCCTACAACGGGGCCGGCTTCTGGACCGGCGGCATCCCCCGCGATTTTCTCTGTTACGTCCGCTTCCATGATGCCACGCTCAAGGGCGTCGAACAGGTCAAGCGCTATTCCAACAAGGAAGGCGAATTCCTCTTCAGTTGCCGCAGCCTGTCCATCGTCAACCTCGGGCCCGGCCACGAAACCGATCTGATGAGCAGTGAAAAGCTCTGCGTTTTCCGCCTGTTCGGTTGGGATGGACACAGCGGCAACCTCGCGGATCAGAAATTCGTCGATGACCAGAACCATGTCGCCCTGCGCCACCTGATCATCGGCCCGGCGGCGTTCCCCATCGCTGATCCGGACACCGGGTTATCCAACCTGATCGTCGCTGACTCCGGCCGCGTCTGGTTCTACAAGTTCACCGGTTCATTCAACGAAGCCGGCTCGCCCGTCTATGACGGCACAGCCTTGCCGGTGATGCGGCGCAATGCTCCGTTGGCGTTGGGTGATCTGCCCCCGATCAGCGCCGGCGACGTCGATGGCGACGGACTGATCGATCTGATTGCCGGCAACGACGGCGGCCAACTGCTGTTTATCAAGAACGTCGGCACGGCCACGCAGCCCGCTTTCGCCAACCCCACGTATCCGCTCTGCGGCGGCAAGGCCCTGTTGGTGCAGCCGGGTTATCGCGGATCGTTGCAGGGCCCCGGCGAGGCGGTCTGGGGTTACACCTGCCCCATGCTTTACGACTGGAACGGTGACGGCCGACTCGACGTTTTGCTCAATAGCTCGCTCAGCGAGATCAAGGTGCTGTTGCAGGAACAGGCCGGCGAGGACGGCCCCGTCTTCACCGAGCCGCGACAGATGTACTGCGACGGCCTGGCCCTGAACCTCTGCTGGCGCAGCCAGGTGGCGGTCACCACCTGGGGCAAAGAGGGCGGTCCGATCTGCATGATCGGCCTCGATGAGAAAAATATGCTCCGCTGCTACTGGCGCATCGAGGACCAGAACGTGCAGCGGGGCGATCTGCTGCGTTTGACCACCGGCGGAACAATCTGCGGCAACGATGAAGGCGCCGGCCAGACCGGACGCGCCAAGCTGGTCGCCACCGACTGGGACAACGACGGCGACATTGATCTGATGATCGGCACCTCGCGCGGCCTGTCCTTCCCCGCTTCGGCCACCAAGGCTTTGCCCGATGCCTACGGCGATGAGCGGGCCGCCTCCGTGCTGGTGATGCGCAACATGGGCAGCAATGAGAAGCCGGTGTTCGAGTACGCCCGGCTGGTGCAGTTCAACGGCGAGCGCATCAAGCTGAACATCCACTCCTGTTCACCGGCCCTGGTGGATCTGGGCCGCGGCGTGCGCGATCTGCTGGTGGGCGAAGAGCACGGCGGCGTGATGTATTACCCCGGCGAGTCGCTTTCGCTGGCACCGCTGATGGGCGACTGAGCGGACCGGCCAGCCGGACATTTCAAGACCGGTGCCGGCCCCCCAGCCGTCGTGGCTGTGGTGGGGCGGTGGCAGCGCAAATGAGGGGTATTGATCGTCTCGGCCACGGTATTGTGACGAAACAGCACTTTTTTGTGCACTTGGGCCTTTTCATCAACCGATGAATGGCTAGAATATTGCCAGATATATTCGCGGGGAGGGAGCATCTCCCGGCGATTTGGCATGTGCTTGGTTGGTTCAAGACAAGTCTTCATGTTTCATAATCAACTCTGGTGATCAAGGAGGCTTTCATGCTGTCGGCTCAGAGCAGAACGCGGGCGTTCACGTTGATTGAATTGCTGGTGGTGATCTCCATCATCGCGCTGTTGATCTCACTCCTGTTGCCGGCCCTGGAGCGGGCCCGGGAAGCGGGCAGGCAGATCACCTGTGCCGGTTACGTGCGCCAGTTGAATGCCGGGTCCATGGCTTACGCTGCCGATGAGAAGGACACGTTCCCCTTCCAGTACGGCGGGCACCCCAGCTATGATCCCTCCGGGCTCGGAAGTGGGTATGTCGTGTACTACCCACTGAACCGAAATGATCCGCAGAACCCGCGCTCCGGGCAACTGGCTGAACCGAACTGGGTGAGTCTGATCCACAAGTACGTCTCCGGCCAGATCGGTGTTTACATCTGCCCCTCCGCTGATCGCTATGCATCAGAGGACGGCCTGTATCCACATCCCGAGACCCAGAACAGCTACAGCTACGTGGCCAACGGCGTCGTGACGCACTTCGGCCAACTCGGCATCTACAGAAACACGCACGTGAACACCTACAAGGACGATATTCGAATCTCCGGCGCATCCATTCTGCGACCCCACTGGGCCAATTACAGTATCCAGCCTTCCCTCGACGTTGCCGGTTGGAGCGGCTGGCGTTACTACAACAGTCCGGGCAGCATCATTCTCAATCGACCCCACGGCAGCTACATGACCAACAACGGCGGGCAGAACCTCGCTTACCTCGATGGCAGCACCGTCTTTGAAACCATCGACGACATCACCAGCCTTGACTTCGGCCTGTTTATCGCCGGCCGAGATGACTACGAGCCGCCCACCGGTAACTACACCAGCCCTGCCCGCTGGGGCGAAATCGTCGCGGATGATTGAGCGGTCTCGAACCGTTTGAAGTCTTCACATGAAAACGTTCACTCAGGACTGCTCTGAATGCAATCCCGGGTCACTGTGCACCCGCACCAGTCAGAACGCGATCCGGGCGGGGAACGGCTCAGCCATCGCCCGCTGCCAGACGGTGTCGATGTAGTGCAGGACGAACTTGTTCTGCAGCCAGTGCACCCAGAACGCGCCGCGCTCCGTCAACGTCAACTCACCGTCCTGCCGCTGAATCAGCCCCACATGCCGCGCCCGCCGCAGCCAGCGAAAGGCACGATGGTCCCTGGCGAACAACTTTTCCAACTCCGCCTGCGGCACGCGCGTCTCGTACAGCTTCCAGTACAGCCAGTAGTAGCGCTGCATGTCGTCGGTCATGGCCATGCCCAGGGCGGTGGCGAAGCGGCCAGCCTCGATCCGCTGACAGTAGTGATCCACGGAGAAGGTGTTGAACAGGTACTGGCCCGGCAGGCAACTGGCGGCGCCCGGACCAAGGCCGATGTAGCCTTGGCGCGTCACCGAGGAATACTTGCCGCGATGTGGTTTGGCGAATCCCCACACGCTGACCCGCTGCATGCCTGCCTGCTGCATGGCGTCATGCAGAAAGCGGTACTGGGCGCGGCGCTGTCGCAACGGGGGCATGCGCAGCCGGCGTTGACGGCGAAGCTTGCCCACGGCCGTGTAGGGAAAGGTGAACAGCGGATAAAACGTCAACTGATCCGCGCCGCCGGCCAGGGCTTTGTCGATGTCGCGCCGCAGATCGGCCAGCGTCTGGCCCGGCAGCACAAACATCATGTCCAGGTTGACGAAGTCGAAGCCGCCGCTGACTGTGCGGGCGATCGCACCGTCGAGCACTTCGCTGCGATACGGCCGGCCGATGATCTTCAGACTCGCCGGGTCAAAGCTCTGCACGCCCAGACTGATCATGTTCACCCCGGCCCGGGCAAGCATGTCCAGTTGCGCCTCACTGGCATCGGTGGGCAGCAGTTCCACCGCCACCTGCTCCAGGCCGCCGAAGGTGGTCCGCAGCGCCGCGATCAGTTCGCCCAGTTGTTCGCCCAGCAGCGTGGGTGTGCCGCCGCCGACATAGAGCGAGCCTAATTTGCTCGATCCGGCCAGTTGCGCCCACTGTCGGGCCTCGCGCCGCACCGCCGCCACGAAGCGCCCGGACGCTCGCGGTTCGTAGGGCTCCTTGTAGTAGGGACAATGCGGGCAGAAGCTGCGGCAGAAGGGCACGTGCAGATAAAGGTCCAGCCGGTCAGGCCAGTGCGCAGGCGCAGGCCGATCGCAGGCCAGCAGCTCATAGCGGCTGTGCGGGCCGGAGAAGTGCCGACGGACGATCCACCTGAACCAATCCCAGTCCATATCGCCCCCTTCCGGTCATCATCTTCCCAGCGCCGCCAGCACATCGGCGCGTTTGAAGGCGGTGACGCCGACGTTTTCGTCAGCCGCGCCGTAATAGACCCAAAGCTCATCATCGCGCTCGATCATGGCGGTGGGGAACACCACGTTGGGCGCAAAGCCCTGTTTCTCAAAGTTCGTCTGCGGCCGCATGATCGGGCCCTCGGTGCAGGCCGCCACGCGCGACGGATCATCGCCATCCAGCAGCAGAGCGCCGCCGCAATAGATGCCGACGCCCGGCTGATCGTGTGCTTTGTGCGCTGCGTGATACAGGGTCAGGAACCCAGCCTCGGTGGCGACAGGTGGCGTTCCGCCGCCGACGCGATTGTTCTGCCAGCCGTCGCCTGAGCCGAGCAGTTGCCGATGTTCGCCCCAATGCAGCAGGTCGTCGCTGCGGGCGATCCACATTTCAGGCGGCATGAAGCGCATGGCGGGCATCGGCCGGTGCAGGGCGACGTAGCGGCCGTTGACTTTTTCGGGGAACAGCACCACATCCTTGTTGTCCGGCGCGAAGATGATGCCGCGGCGCTCGAACGTCTGGAAGTCTGTCGTGCTCATCAGCGAGGTGGCGACGCCGTGCTTGCTGACGGTGACGACGGTGATGTAGCAGGTGTCGCCGATGCGCGTGATGCGCGGGTCTTCCAGGCCGTAGGTTTCATATTGGCCAGTCGGATCGAGGACGGGGCCGTCGAGGCTGTCGAGCGTTTTACCGTCGCGGCTGATGAACACCCGCAGGTAGCTGATGAAGCGCAGGCGGTGTTCACCGCGCACGTGATGGCGCAGCACGCGCGGATCGGAGCTGTCGTGTTCTTCCTCGGGCAGCCAGTCGATGACCATGCCCTGCTGCGGATCCATGCGCGGCGAACTGTGAAAACCCTTGCGCTTCTCGATGGGTGCTTCACACACGCGCACCAGCAGGGCGACGCCGCTATCCCCGGAAGTGTCGAGCGCAACCGCTCCGGGGTTGAACGTGCCGATGATCTTCATGCCGGGATAGCGCGGCTTCAGATCGGTCGGACGGAGCATGCAGTTGGAAAACAGGCGATCGAGCATGGGAAGTCTCAATGGCAGATGTTAGATGGCAGATGGAAAAGACAAGTGGCTTTCTGTTTGTCCAATCTGCCATTTGCCATCTGCCATCCCCAACTTCTCAGGGTAAAGTCTCGCAGAAGAAACGCAACCAGTTTTCACCGAGAATTTTGCGTATTTCGTCGTCGTTGTGGCCGCGTTTGCGCAGCGCTTCAGCCAATTTCCCAAGGTCCGCGATCGTATCGAGGCCGGTCGGCGAATGCTCCAGTCCGAACCCGCCGTCCATGTCGCTGCCGATCGCGGCCTGCTCCGCGTTGCCGGCCAACTGGCAGATGTGATCCAGATGCGCCGCCACCGTGTCCAGCGTCACCTGCTGGCGATTGCTGTTGGGCGGTCGCTTGTACGTCGCATCGAGAAAGGCATTAAACATCGGCACACCGATCACGCCGCCGCGCTCGAGGATCAGGCGCAGTTGCTCATCGCTGTGGTTGCGCGGAATCGAACACAGCGCGCGGCAGGCGGTGTGCGAGGAATAGATGCGCCCCCGGAAGCCATCGACTGCCTGGAAGAAGCTGGTGTCGGACAAGTGCGTCAGGTCCAGCGGCATCTTCAACTCGGCCATGACCTTCAGCAGGGCGGGGGTCTTGTCAGTCAGGGGCCCGTCGGTGTCGCGGGTGTTGGCGGGGTCTTCGCTGGGTGTGCCGTGAGCGTAATGACTGCGACCGAAGTGGGCGAGCATGAGCGTGCGCAGGCCCAGTGCGTGCCAGTGGTGCAACTGATCGGGATTGATGATCGGGTCAGCGCCTTCCAACGTGATGACAACCCCCGCCCCCGCCCCCGGAAGGGCGGCTTTGCTGTTTCAGTGATGGCGGAGTTTTTTTTGCGTTGTGGTGATCGGCAAAGGTCCCCGCTTTTTCCTTCTTTCGTACCAGGCAAGCTGCCCGCGAGCCACGGCATAGGCCATCTCCTGCGTCGGCCAGTCACCGATGACCGACGTCGAGATCGGCGACGATGCTGCCCACGGCTTGGACCTTGCCAGTAGTGTCGAGAGCACCGCCCGCACCTTGCCGCGCTTCATTTCACCCAAGGTGATGGTGGGCGTGCCGATTTTTTCAATCGCTTCGAGCGTCTGCTTGCGCCGCAGTTGCTCGAGGTTCAGCGTCAGGTCGCGCCGGAAGGAAACGGCATTGAGGGCCAGATCGAGATGTCCGTCGAAGATGTTCATGCCAGGCGCCGATGTATAAAAGCGACAGCCAGGTTCCACCAGTGAGCGAACGGCGGCTCGTCCTGGCCGTGGCAGCCGCGCTCGGAAATGTGCAGTTCCACCTTCACGCCGGCAGCTCGGCAGGCGGACGCGAACAGCAGACTGTTCTGCATCGGGACCAGTTCATCGGTGGCGGCGTGAAAAAGAAACACCGGCGGCGTGCGCGATGAAACGTGCCGATGCGTGCTGAGCAACTCCAGCGTGGCCCGGTCGCAATCCTTCCCGCACAGCCGATCGCGCGAGTCGGGGTGTGCAAATTCACCCGCCATATCGATCACCGGATACGCCAGCACCACGGCATCCGGCCGCGATGACACCTTGCCGCACAGATCGTCTTCCGCGCATTCGAAACGATCCGCGTGCACCGCCAGCGTGGAAACCAGATGCCCCCCCGCTGAAAAACCCAACGCGATGATGCGGCTGACATCCAGGCCCCAGTCCACGCCGCGCGTGCGCAGCAAGCGCATGGCCCGCTGAGCATCGAAGATCGGCAACGGATGACGATGCGGCTCCACACGATAGCGCAGCATGGCGACGTTGAAACCTTCGCGATTCAAGCGATCCGCGGTGATTTCAGTTTCGTTAACCGCATGTCCGCCGTACCCGCCGCCGGGTACCAGCAGAATCACGCCCCGCGCCGCATCGGGCACGGGGAACAATGTCAGGCTCGGACCATGCGGATCATCCCACAGCGGCTGCACAAACTGACTCATGGGCGGCATTCTAGCAGGGCGGTCCGGCGAGACGTGGCTCGCCGGCTATGGCTAGATCAGATCCATGATGCCGCCGACGATGCGGATGCCCAGGGCGATGACAACCCAGGTCACGTACAGGCCGACGAACACGGTGATGATCCACAGGCCGACCAGCACGCCCTTGGTCATGTTGTCTTCGCCCGTGCGCAGGATGTCCAGGTGCTCGCGCCATTTGCTGAACATGCCGTAGAGCCAGCAGATGCCCGCGACCAGCAGCGCAGCCTGGAGGAAGATACCGAAGGTGGGGATCATGTTGCACCGGCAGCCAGTTTACGCGCAAGCTGCGTGTCAGTGCGGGGAATCTGATCTGGCGATGTCGCGAAACTGGCGAACTTCAGGCGGAGACGGGGGCGTCAACCAGTGAGCCGAACAGTGTCAGTGGGGCGGCGCGGTCGATGCGGACGGGGAGGATCCGGCCCACCAGCTCAGCGGGGCCCTCGAAACAGACGATCAGGTCCGTGTCGGTGCGGCCGGACAGTTGCGTGATCGGTTGATCCTGCGGCTTCTCCCAGCCGAGGGTGACTTGCGCCTGCCTGGCAGCTTTGACGCTGACCTGCTCGATGAAGACATCCACCGTGCGCCCGACGTAGCCGGCATGCACTTCGGCGCTGATGGCCGATTGAATGTCGAGCAACTCGTTATTGCGCTGTTTTTTCACTTCCGGGGGCACGTCATCGGGCAGGCGATCGGCGGCAGCGGTGCCGGGGCGGGGCGAGTACTTGAAGATGAAGGCGTTCTTGAAGCGGCCGCGACGCAGCAGGTCGGCAGTGGCGCGGTGATCGTCATCGGTTTCGCCGGGGAAGCCGCAGATGATGTCGGTGGCCAGCTCCGCCCCCGGAAGGATGGATCGCACGCGCTGCAGCAGGTTGTCGTATTCCTCGATGCTGTAGCCGCGGTTCATGGCTTGCAGCATGCGGTTGCTGCCGCTCTGCACGGGCAGGTGCAGGTAGCGGCAGATGCGCGGGCGGTCGCGCATGACGGTGAGGATGTCGTCGCCGAAGTCGCGGGGGAAGCTGGTGACGAAGCGCAGGCGGGCCAGTTGCGGGATTTCGTCGTGGATACGGGCCAGCAATTGGGCAAAGGTGACGGTGGAAGCGGTGGCGTGGCCGTCGTGATCTTTGACGATGGAGCCGACCTGCGGTTGGGCGATGCCGTGGACGGTCACCGCAGAGGCAAGGTTGTAGTGGTAGTGGTTGACGGTCTGGCCCAGCAGTGTGATCTCGCGCACGCCGGCCTCAACCAGTTTGCGACATTCATCCACGATGCTGTCAGGATGACGATGAATCTCGCGCCCGCGGGTGAAGGGCACGACGCAGTAGGTGCAGAACTTGTTGCAGCCGCGCGTGATGCGCACGTACGCGCTTTGCGAGGCGATGCCGTCGGGATCGAATGAGCGCGACAGGTCCAGCAGTTCGAGTTGATCCTCAGCCGCCTCGCGCGTGGTCGAGCGGCGATGGGTGTTGCCGGCCAGCGCCACCTGGGCCCGGCTGGAGGTTTTCATGGCGTTGTCGATCAGCAGCGGCAGCTTGTCCAGTTCGCCGGGCCCGCACAGCAGGTCGATCACCGGGAACTTGTGCAGCAGATGCCGGCCTTCGCGCTCCGCCATGCAGCCGATGACGCCGACGACGCCCGGAAGTGAACTGCCGTCGCCGGGGTTCTTTTTGCGCAGGTGGCTGATCTCACCCAGCCGGCTCCAGACCTTCTGCTCGGCGTGATCGCGCACGGAGCAGGTGTTGTAGAGCACCACGTCGGCGGTTTGCCAGTTGTCGGTGAAGCGGTAGCCCAGGGCGGTCAGTTGTCCGCGCACAAGCTGGCTGTCCAGCACGTTCATCTGGCAGCCGAAGGTTTCGAGATAGACGGCAGCGTGGGCCATGGGGCGCGGGGCATTGTAGGGATGGCAGATGGCAGATGGAAGATGGCAGATGGAAAAGGCAGGGGACAGAGGACAAAAGGCCGTTTTTCCCGATCTGCCATCTTCCATCTGCCATCTGCCATACATCTTCATCTGCCGATTGCAGTTTGTCCGATAGTTAACACCATGCGTGGTCCGCTTCTGGACATTATGGATCGGGTTCTGGAGGAGTCAGCCGGTTGGCTGGTGCTGCTGTGCGGGATGACGATCCTGGCCGGGGTGGTGCTGATGCCGCAGTGGTGGTCGAACCGGCAACTGGACGCCCGCCGCGATCTGATGGCCCGCCAGCTCGAGCTGATGGACGATCAGCGACAGCGCTACGAGGAGTTCAACTCCGCCCTGGCGGCTGACGATCCGCTGCTGCTGGAGCGATTGGCGTATTCCCAACTGCACTGGCGGCCGGCCGAGGGCGAACTGTGGCCGCAGCAGGAGCACGTGGCCCTGGCGTCCAACAGCCTCAGCTTCACAGGCGTCTGTGATGATCACCTGGCGGAAAGTGCCTCGGTCGATGCCGTGCTGACCGAGCCGGGCCAGCAGATGCGGGCGCAGCCGCAGGTGAGCGAGCAAAAGCCGACGCGCCTGGTGCGGTTGACCAGCGGGTTCAGTCGCTGGGTGCTGATGGCGGCAGGGATGATGTTCACGATCGCCGGCCTGGGCATGGGGCCCAACTCGCGTCCGTGAGTTGAAACCGCAGATCAACGCGGATATTCAATTTTTGCCACGGATGAACACAGATAGTCACGGATCAGAATGCATTGAATGCATTTTTTTATCCGTGTTCATCCGTGTTCATCCGTGGCTAACTTCCCAACATCTGCGTTCATCCGCGGTTGTTACTGGCCCGCCTTCTCCTCCATGCGAGGATCCATCATCGGCTGCTCGAAGCGGCGGCGGCCGGTCCATTCCTCCATGCCGCCACGGAAGTCGAAGACGTTGACGTAACCCAGCGCCACCAGCTTCTTGCCCGCGGCCCATGACAGCAGATCATCGGGCTGGCCGCTGGCATAGACCACGATGGTCTTGGCTTTGGCCAGACGCGGATCGTCCTTCTTCAACTCGACGACGGGAATGTTGATGGCTCCGGGGATGTGGCCCTCGGCATAGGGCGTGGGCTTGCGCACATCGATGACGACCAGTTCGTCCTTGTGCTTCTCATCCTGCATCAGTGCGTTCAGCAGCGAGCGGTTGATCAGGTTGAGATCCTTGTCGCTGGTCTTGGGTTGAGAGGGGCAGCCGGGCAGGAAAGCGGCCGGCAGCAGGAGCATCGCCCAGAGAACGGTTCGTTGGAGCATGGTCATTGCCTCGCCAAGCGTGTAACGGTCAGCATACGCCCGTTGCGCTGATTTGGCCAGATCGGAGGCTGCGGCGCTCAAGGGCGGGGCCGGGGCGGCCGACAATCGGGGTGACAGGGGGGGTGGAGAATCCACCGATGACCAGCCCATCCGCATCCGAGCTGGCCGAAGGCCGCGTGGCCCGAATGCTCAGCACCATGCCAGCCTATCACCACTGGCGGCAGCAGCCGCTGGACCGTTGCCTGCGGCGACTTCTGGACGAACTGGACGAGCAGGCGCTGATGAGCCTGGCCGCTTACGCGCTGCTGCGGCTGGAGAATTTGTCGAAGGATCACACCGCCGCAGCCTGATTCATGGCCATCTGTTGCAACTCTGTCAACAGGTCGCCGACGGTTATGTCACCGGCCCCGGGCATCAGTACGCGCTCTTGGGCCGCGATCTGCCGCTCGATGCGCTGGGCGGCGGTGATGACCGTGGAGTGATTGCGGCGGCCCATCTGGGCGGCGATCTCCGGATAGCTCATGGGCGTCAGCAGCCGCGCCAGCTTGACCAGCAGGCCGCGCGCCAGCACCAGTTGCCGGGCCCGGCCGCTGCCGTTGATCTGCCGCGCGGTCAGACCGAAGTAACCAGCCACCGTTTCCAGGATCGCCTCAAAGCGCACCGGTCGGCGCATCAGCGCGGGCTTGGCCTCGTGAGCCAGCACCTGTTCGACCATCACGGCGCTCACGGGGCCGGACGCGGCGCTGCGGGTGAGGCTGGTCATCGCATGCAGCTTGGTCAGCACGCCTTCGATGTCGCGCACCGAACCCTGGCAGCGCTCGGCCACCTGCTCGATGGCTGCATCGCCCAGGTGCAGGCCGCGCCGTTTGGCCAGCTCGCGCACCAGGGCCCGCCGGGTGGTGGCATCGGGCGCGTTGATCTGCACCACCAGTCCGCGCACGCAGCGGCTGATCAGGCTCTGCGACATCATCTTGATCTGGCGCGGATGACTGTCGCTGGCCAGCACCAGGCGGGCCCCGTCGAGGTCGATCTGGTCGAAGGTGTGCAGAAACTCCTGCTGCGTTTTTTCCTTGGCGGATAAAAAGTGCAGGTCGTCAACCGCCAGCAGGTCCAGCCGCCGCACCGCGGCCCGAAAAGCGACCAGCTTGTTCTCGCGCACCGCCTGGATGTAGTCGTTGGTGAACTGTTCGCCGGTGCAGTAGCGCACCCGGGCGTGAGGACGCTTGGCCAGCACGCGCTGACAGATGCCCTGCAGCAGGTGCGTTTTGCCCAGGCCGCAGCCGCCGTGGATGAACAGGGGCTGGCCGAGCAGGGCGGCGTCGGCGTGTTCGTCGGCAAGCTGCACCGCGGCGGCGTAGGCCAGTTCATTGCTGGGGCCGACGATGAAATCTTCCAGCTTGCGGGCGAAGGTGAGTTTCGAGTTGCGAGTTGGAGCGGCTTCGCCGCTGTTGCGGCCGTCGAGTTTCGAGTTTTGCGGAGCGGGCGCGGAAGCGGGCTCTTCGCTGTGCTGATCCGCGAAGCGTGCGGGATCGATGTGGTAGGCGATTTGTGCGTGGGGTCCGACTTCCTGGTCCAGCGCGGTCCGCAGCGATTCGGCGCAGCGCTTCTGCACCGCCTCGGCGGCGAAACGGTGGGCCAGCGTCACGTGCAGCGTGGCTTCGTCCTCGTGATACTCCAGAAGGGCGGATCGGCCGAGCCACAGCGCGTATCGCTGTGCACCCAGGGCCTGACGCAGTCGGCCGTCAAGGCGCGCAGTGATCGATTCCTGGAGCGTGGCAGTGCTCAACGTGTTGCTCCCTGATTATCCCCGGCACGGATCGGCCCAACGTCACCGCCCCGGTGTCATCCAGTGCCTCTGGCCGATCGAAAGGTCGGCGGCTAACGGTTTGTCTGGTGTCATCCTTCCCGATCCGTCGTGCGCGATCCTATGTCGAGAAAGGCCCCTGACAGGATCGGCCGCGACGCGGAGCGACAGTCCGTTATCGCACCGCCGAGAATAGCAATTCGTGAGCTTTGTTCAACCGCTGTCGCCTGCATGTCGCTGCCTGTCTGCTTCAGATGATGAAAGATCAAGCTTTTATACGCAGCAATTTATTTATCCCCCGCGTATCGGACGCGCTCGTGAAATCCTGTGGATAACCATCACGGTCACCGCTGCGGCAGCTTGCGGATCAGCGCCTGCTTGCGAGCCGTGCTGTGAAAACCCAGCGAGCGGTACAGCGACATGGCCGGCGTATTGTGCTCATCAACAGCCAGCACCATGCTTTGCGCCCCGCGGGCCTCGGCCGTCACCAGGGCGTGCTGCATCAGCTTGCGCCCGAGCCCCGAGCCGCGGAACGGCAGGCTCACCCCCAGATAAACTAATTCCAAAGAACACTGCCCCGGCAGATCGCTCAGCAGCACCACCGCCGCCGGCGTCTGACCGTGCAGGTACACCGACCACAGGTTCGCATCGAACACGCCCGTGGCCTGGTGCCCGAGGATGATGTCCTGGATCGTGCGCACGCCCAACAGTCCGGGACAGTCCAGCGTCTGTTCATAACTGTCGAGGATGGCCTGCTCGAAAAGCTGCCGCGTGGCAGCATCCTGCGACCAGTGCGCGATGCGCAGGCCTAACCGGTCAAAATCCACCGGACCAACCTGGCCGGCCCGATGCGAAGCAGCCGTCCGCCGTTGCAGGTAAGCCAGCGTCGCCAGGCGCTGAAAATCCGCCGCCAGCAGCGCCGCCGCCTCCTGTTCCTGCACCGGGTCCAGCAGCGCCTGCACCATCGTCACCTGGCTGCTGTCCAGATCCTCGACGATGCGGTTGACCAGTTGCGTCACCACCGGGCCTTGCCAACCGCTGAGGGCGGGGCTGGCGAAGATCATGGCGGTGCGCCCGGGGTTGATCACGATCATGGCGGCGTACTGCGGCTGGTTACCGCGGCCGATGGTCCACAGGTGATCGAGCAACACGTTCTGCTGGCGCATGAAAAAGAGAAACTGATCCACCACCGCGTCGGCCCGCCGGGTGCGCCCGGTCAACAGCAGGGCCAGAGCCTGGCGCAGGCGCTGCGTGTCGGAAGGATCGACGCGCTCCGCCCGCCACGACTGCGGATCATCCTGGCGGCCCGGTATGGAGGTGTTGACGCTTGCCACAAGGAGTCATTCTAACATGCGCATCAACGCTGCGGCCGCGGTTTCAGAGAATCGTGCGCTGCCGAACACCTCATCGAAACGTGCGAAGGCATTCATCTGCCGCTTCCGCTCCGCCTCATCGTGCAGCACGCGCCGCAAGGCCTCTGCCACCGGGCGCGGATCGCCGAAGTGCGGCACAAACTCGGGGATGACCCTGTCGATGCCCAGCGACTGGCCGATCAGGTTGGGCAGCGTGAACGTGCGCGTTCGCACTAACCAGCGGCCGGCGAGCTGCCACTGCCACCGGATGACGTTGAACAGGCTGACCATCGGCACATGATGGCGGGCGCACTGAAGCGTGGCCGTGCCGGAGACGACCAATGCCGCCCGGGCGCCGGCCAGCAGTTGATCGGTCTGCCCGACCAGCAGCGGAATGTCCCCATGCCCCAGTTGCCTGATCTGCTCAGCCCGCGTGTCATCCGCCGCAGCGATGCTGTACTGCACCGGTTGCTGGAGCATGCTCAGCGCCTCGCGCATGGTGGGCCAGTTGCGGGCGATCTCGCTTTGCCGCGAGCCGGGCAGCAGCGTGAGGACAGCGGGAGAATTTCGAATTTCGAATTTCGAATTTCGAATTTCATCGTATAACGGATGGCCAACAAATTGCGCCTGCACGCCGCGCTGCTGGAACCACTCCGGCTCGAACGGCAACAGACACAACACCAGGTCCGTCAACTTCCGCAGCTTGCCGATGCGCCACGGCGCCCAGGCCCACAGTTGCGGGGCAGCCAGGTGCACGATCTTCGCTTGCTCACCATGTCGGCGAATCAGCTTGCAGATCGCCCAGTTGGCCGCCGGGCTGTCGGTCGGCACGTGCAAAGCGACGCGATGTTGCTTGAGCCACGCGGCCAGTCGCTGCACGCGGCGGCGATGTTCCATGGCATGGGCAACCGCACCGGCCAGCATGACCGCTTGCTGCGTGGTGTTTTCGATGAGTGTGGCCCCGGCCGCCTGCATCTTCGCGCCGCCCAAGGCGAAGATCGGCCGCGTGCAACCGTTACGAATCAGGCGCGCGATCAACGCCGCAGCCAATGCGTCGCCGCTGGGCTCGAACGCGCTGAACAGGATGACGCCGTCGCGCGGCATGACGCCATCTTATCGATCTTGGGCGCCGCGTTGCGTCAGGGCGAAAGCTGGCGGACGCGCGTGCTGTAGGTGTGCTGATGGTAGTGATCGTTGACGCGGCCGTCGTGGGAGTAGAGATGATCGTAGGTGCGGACCTCGGTCACGTCGTAGAGCAGGCCGTCGTTGGGCACCGCCACAGCCCGGGGCAGGTCGTTGCGGGCGGTCCACCAGGCATCGGGCTGGTCGGCAGCGAGTTTGATCATGGGGCGGCTGTCCAGCGCCAGCGAGCGCGGCCGACCTTTGCGGTCCAGCGTCGGACCTTCGCTGGTCATGCTGGGAGCGGCGGTGCAGCCGGCCAGGGCCAGCGCCAGGGCGAGGGCGGTGATGGCGTAGAGCGTCCGCATGACAGATACCCATGCTAGCCGCGTGCCAGGGCCCCGGAAGCCTTGCAGGGGTAACGATTATGCCGACTGTGGCCGACGCTCAACAGGCGATGCCGCCACGCCACAACAGTTATCATGCCGTCGATGACCACACTGGCCGCGTTCGGAGCGATCGACTGGACGATCCTGGCAGCCTACATGGCAGCCATGATGGGCATCGGTTTCGTCCTGGCTCGACGGACCAGCAATGAAACGGATTTCTTCCTCGGTTCACGACAGATGCCCGTGTGGGCAGTGGGCATGAGCGTGCTGGCGTCGTCGCTCAGTGCCGCCACCTTCATCGGCGCCCCGCAGGAAGCCTACGACGGCAATCTGACGTACCTGATCCTCAACCTCGGCGGCATCCTCGGGGCCCTGATCGTGGCTGCCTGGTTCGTGCCCGCGTTTTACCATGCAGGCACGCTGACCATCTACGGCTACCTCGGCCGGCGCATCGGCCCCCGCGCCGCGACCGCCGCCAGCGTGACTTTCCTGGTCGGCAGACTCATGGCTTCCGGGGCGCGGCTGTTCATGGCGGGCATCGCTTTCAGCTTCATCCTTTTCGGCAAGACGGATTTCGCGGCCGTGGCCGGGGCCGTGGTGGTGCTGTCCATCGTGGGCACCGCCTACACCGCCATGGGCGGCATCCGCGCGGTGATCTGGACGGATGTGGTGCAGTTACTGGTCGTCGTGGGCGCAGCCCTGCTGTGCATCGTGCTGCTGCTGCGCGACATTCCACTTTCGTTCAGCGAGATCCTGCACGCCCTGCGCCACTTCAGCGTGCCCGATGCAACCGGCGCCGTGAGCGAAGTCAACAAGCTCAAGATCGTGGACTGGCGATTCGATCTGTCGCTGCCCTACACCGTCTGGGGCGCACTGGCGGTGACCACGCTCAACGTCGCGTCCTACGGCTGCGATCACGACCTGGCCCAGCGCCTGCTCACCACCCGCAGCGCCTGGCGCGGCAGCGCTTCGATCATCGGAGCCATCATCGTCGGCATTCCCGTCACGAGCCTGTTCATGATCATCGGGCTGCTGCTGGCGATCTTCTATCAGCGGCCGGACCTGATGGGCGATGCGTTCCCGCACGATGTGCTGATCCACAGCGAAAAGGTGTACCCGCAGTTTCTGACCAATCACCTGCCGACGGGCCTGAGCGGTCTGGCCATGGCGGGTTTGCTGGCCGTGGCCATGGGCAGCTACGACTCGGCGGTCAACGCCATGGCGGCCAGTTGGTTAGCCGACGTGCGCGGCGACCACAGCGATCGTCACTCTCGCGGCGCGGTGGTGATGATGGGCGCCCTGCTGATGGTGTTCGGGCTGCTGATGCTGCTGCTGTACGATCCGCAGGCGCAGAGCCTGCTGCACTTTGCCCTCAGCGTGATGACGTTTGCCTACACCGGGTTGCTCGGCGTGTTTCTGACGGCTCTGCTGCTGCCGGGGCGCGGCAGTGAGCGCAGCGTCATTGCAGCCATGGTGGCGGGAGCGGTGTTTGTGCTGGCGACGCAACCGTATGTGATGAAGCTGTTCCTGGATGACCCGCCGCGCATCGCCATGCCGTGGACCATGCTGGCGGGGACGGCGTTGAGCCTGGTCGTTTGCGCTGCAGGGCGAAGTGGGAATCGATATCATCGCGGGCATGAAAACGCATAGTCGCATCGGGATGTGCAGTTGGTCGCTCAAGCCCGCTTCGGCGCAGGAGCTGGCGGCCGGCCTTGCCAGACTGGGCATCGCCAACGTGCAGTTGTCGCTCATGCCGCTGTTGAAAGATCTGCCCGCATGGGCGGATGTCAAACCGTTGCTGGAGCAAGCGGGCGTGAAACTGGTCAGCGGCATGTTCGGCACGGTGGGCGAGGATTACTCCACGTTGGAAACCATTCGCCTCACCGGCGGCATCGTGCCCGACGCCACCTGGCCGGCCAACTGGGACATCGTGCAGCGCGTCGCGCCGCTGGCCGAGACGCTGGGCCTGAAGATGGTTTCTTCGCATGCCGGGTTCCTGCCCGAGGATCAATCCGATCCGACCTTCAAGACGGTGGTCGATCGCCTGCGCCGCATTGCGGACCTGTTTGCCGACCACGGCCTGACCCTGCTGCTGGAGTCGGGCCAGGAGACCGGCCCCACGTTGATGCGCTTCCTCGACCATCTCGACCGCGCCAACGTCAAAGCCAACTTCGATCCCGCCAACATGATCCTCTACGGCAAGGGCGATCCCATCGAAGCCCTCCGCCTGCTGCTGCCGCGCGTCGGGCAGGTGCACATCAAGGACGCCGTCAAAACCAAAACCCCCGGCACCTGGGGCGCCGAAGTTCCGGCCGGCGACGGCGAAGTGGACTGGCAAGCCTTCGTCAGCATACTGGAAGGCGGCGGCTACCAGGGCTGCTACGTCATCGAGCGCGAAGCCGGCGGCGAACGCGACAAAGATGTGCTGCGCGCAGCGGAACTGATCAGCGGTTTGCTGGGTTAATCAAGACGGATTGAACCGCAGAGACGCAGAGAACGCAGAGAAAGACATCCATACAAGAGTCGAGAAAGCAATAAACCACAGATTTCGCAGATGACACAGATTAAAGTCTTCTGAATCTGCGCAATCTGCGCAATCTGCGGTTTCTGGTTCTTCTCTGCGTCCTCTGCGTCTCTGCGGTTCAAACCGTTTTCGTTTTGTCCATGCGGATCGTCGCGTCGTGGCCGTGCGGGAAGTAATCCTGGCGGAAGGCGACGTGATCGCTCTGGTCCAGGGCCCATTCCAGCAGGACCATGGTGCTCAGGCGATAGGCGGGCCCGGTCTGGCGGGGGGCGTGTTCGGTGGCGCAGTCGGAGAGGAAGTTGAACATCAGCGTTTCCTGCGTCGCCTGCCACGCAGCGTCCAGCACGTCCATCACGGTGTCGAGCTTCATGGTGTTCAGCGAGCCGGAGAAGATGATCACCTGCGGATCACCCGTGGTCAGCAGCTTCGGATGGGTGACGAAGTCGCCGCAGTGAAACTCGCTGCGGGGCAGCTTGCGATTCTGCGCGAATTGGATCAGTTCGCCCACGGCATCCAGCCCGATGAAGCGCTGGTAGTCGATTTTTTTTTCGAGCAGGTAAGCCGCCAGGTCCCCGCGCGAGCAGCCGGCATCGAGAATGCGTCGCCCGGCCAGCGGACACATCCGGGCAAACACATCGAAGCGCACGCGCTGTGTTTTCTCGTTGGCCCACAGCGTGGACTCAAACTCGCAGCCGTGCTGATGCACCGCTTCACGGTAAGCCGACAGGTACGACGGGTCGCCTGACATGCGTTCATCATAGTGCATGCGCCGGCTCGCAGCAGACCTTCGCGCTTTGTCATATCCTACCGGCCGTGAACCCATGGCTGAACCAATTGCGCGGTAAGTTCCTGGTCTTTGACGGCCCTGACGGCAGCGGCAAAAGCACGCAGTTCCGCCGCTTTTCCGAAGCCGCAACCCAACAGGGCATCCCGGTCTGCGAAGTGCGCGAGCCGGGCGGCACCATGGTGGGCGAAGCGATCCGCAAAGTGCTGCTGGAGTACCAGGACGACGCGCACGGCGAAATGGACCTGCGCTGCGAGATGCTGCTGTTCATGGCCAGCCGGGCCCAACTGGTGGCCGAGCGCATCCGCCCGGCCCTGCAAGCCGGTCAACTGGTGTTGGCCGATCGTTTCATCAGCTCGACGCTGGCCTACCAGGGCGCAGCCGGGGGCATACCCATCAGCGACATCCTGCGCGTGGGGCAGGTGGCTTTGGGCCAATCCTGGCCGGACCTCGTGGTGGTGTTCGATGTCGATGAGCGCACAGCCGCGACGCGGTTAAACCCGTTGCTGGACCGCATGGAATCGAAGGGGGCCGCCTATCACGCCAAGGTGCGCCAGGGCTATCTGGATCAGGCGAAAACGGACCCGCAGCGTTACCTGGTGGTGCCGTCGCACATGGACGCCGACGCGGTCTTCGCGGAGTTGATGGCGAAACTGAGTGAGCGGTTTGCGTGAATACCCACGGCGGCTGAAGCCGCCTCCGCCGCGCCCGGATGCGCATTCCAGGCGCGGCGGAGGGCGGTTCACCGCCCGTCCTTACGCCCGCGCCCCTCATAACGCTGATACGGCACCCCCCGCATGAACGCGCTCAACGCCTGCGCCTCTTGAATCGCACGTTCGCAGTCCACGTACACCCGCGTGTGCGGATAATCCCGTGGGTCGTTGCAGATACCGTGCCGCCGGCATTGTCTGAGCACATAGCGATAGGTCAGCCTCGCCTGTTTGGCATTGCGGATGCACCCATCGAAGAACTCCCGACCCTCATCGTCACGCCAGAAATCAGCCCGCCGCTGCGGCAATGTGTCGTTGACCAGCTTGGCGACCGAGCCGTGCAATCGCGGCATGAAGCGGCGAAGCCCGTCGGCGCTGCGGTTGTACGCCAACAGGTGATAATGATTGTCCAGCAGGGAAACAATCCACGGCACGACGCCGCACTCACCGGACCAGTGATCGAAACGATCCCAGAAGATGGCCTTGGCCTGTTCGCCGGCGAGCGCGGGAAAGCGATCGCGGCAGCGGGCGGTGATGAAATAAACCTGGTTGTCAGCGTACCAGTGTTCGAAGCGATGTTTACCGTGCCGCCACTCGTCGCCGCGGGCGGAGGTCTTGTGGATGGGCCCGGACATGAGATCAGTATATCGAACGGCGGCTGAAGCCGCCTCCGCCGCGCCCGGATGCGCATTCCAGGCGCGGCGGAGGGCGGTTCACCGCCCGTGGATTACACACTCACGGCTCCAGCACATCATCCGTCGGCCCGGGCCAGTCGTCGGTGCGGAAGGGCGAGGCGGGCAGGTTGTCGCTGTTGACCAGGTTGGGGTCGGCCGGGTTGTTGGACCAGCCGTAACGCACAGCCACCGGCTTGCTCACCTGCGGTGACCACACTTCCACCATGTCCTTACGCACGATCTCCGCTTCGGCGTTGTGCCACACGTGATCTTCGCCGGCAATGGTGAACTCGTGCAGCGGGCCTTCGCCGCGCACAGCCAGGCCGTCGCCCACGTCGGTGAAGCGCACGCGCACCTTGTCACCCTTGGCCTGCATGTCACGATAGATCGGCCCGCCGCGCAGCACGTCCATGCCGTACACATCGTGCAAAGCCCACCGCGCCAGGCGATTGCCCACGGTGAACTTGTCGGTGGGGTGGATGTTCTTGGCCATGCCGGCATCGATGATCACCGCCAGCCCGGTGTGCGGCACGGTCTTGGCGGTGAACAGTTGCGCGTCGCGCAGATGAGCCCAGGGCGGATCGGTCGGCTCAGGCGTCACGTCGTAGTAGTTGGCCAGTTGCACGATACCGAAGGGCATGTCCTTGTCGTTCCACTGATCGCGCCAGTCCTTGATCATCATCGGCAGCAGCACGCGATACTGGGCGGCGCGGCTGGCGTTGGATTCACCCTGATACCAGATGGCTCCGCGCAGGGCGAAGGGCACCAGCGGCTGAATCATGCCGCGGCTGAGATTCTCCGGGACATGCCGATCCTTCGGGCCCAGCGGCTCGGCCGACGGCGTGGGATCGTTGGGCGATTTGCGATAGGCCACGTGCATCTTCCACGCACCGGCCAGATTGACCGTGCCTTCGTCGCCTGCCTTGGCGTCGGCTGCGCCCAACCACAGTTCGCTCGGCTCACTTTCAAACCCGCCATTGGCGCCGATGTCGTTGACCCGCACCGCGATGGTCAACGTGGGGCCGTCGGTCAGCGCCGCAGGCACGTTGTAGAGGCGCAGCGAGGATCGGTTGTTCATGTGTCCCACCGCCAGGCCCTGCACGAAGGTCCAGTCCTGGTCGTTGATCATGCCCAGGTGCAGTTGCAGGTCTTTGCCGCGCAGAGCTTGCGGCAGCTCGACCACCTTGCGATACCAGACGACGCCGTCCAGGTCGGGATCGGTCTTCTCCCAGTTGCCCGGAAGTGTGGCGTCAGCCCAGGCGCTGTCGTCGTAGTCTGCCGCAGCCAGGGGTGGTGCTTCGGGCGGCTGCAGATCGCTTTCGACCTTGGCCACGTACGCGGCATTCTGTTTCTCCCAGTCAGCGTGGCGCTGATCGTAGGTGGCCAGGTCGCTCTGCCACTTGTCAAGGATGGGCTTGGTGATCGGGTTTTCCGCCATGTATGAGCAGCGGGTCCACGCTTCCGCCCGCGTGCCGCCCCAGGAGGAATGGATCAGGCCGATGGGCACGTTCAACCGTTGATACAGATCACGCCCGAAGAAGTACGCCACACCGCTGAACGGGCCGGCATTTTCCGGGCTGCATCGTTCCCATTGACCCACCACGTCCGTCGGCACATCCGAGGCGATGCGCTGCACGTAGAACAGGCGGATGTTGGGCCAGTCCGCCAGGGCGATCTCATCCTCAGCATCGTCGCATCGCTGCAAATCCCACTGCATGTTCGACTGGCCCGAGCACAGCCACACCTCGCCCACCAGCACGTCGTCGTAGATCAGCGTCTGATCGCCGCTGGTCACGATCAACTGCCGCGGCTCGAAGCTGGCCTTCATGCTCTTGAGCTTGACCATCCACGTGCCGTCATCAGCCGCGGTGGTCTTGGCGCTGCGATCGCCGAAGCTGACGGTCACCGGCTGCCCGGCATCGGCTTTGCCCCAGACCGGCACGGGCTTCTCCCGCTGCAGGATCATGTGGTCCGTGAAGACGGCCGGCATCTCCAGACCGGCCGCCAGGGCCACCGTGTGCAGAATCAACCCCGCCAGGGCGGCGACGAAAGATTGGATTTTCTTCATGGTTCGCAGTATCGCTCCGCAGCTTTCGGCTCGCAAGCCCGCTCGGCCGCCCCCGTTGCCGCCATTAAGCTGGAACCGGTCGAACTGCCGATAACAGACAGGATGACCCGCAAGCTCCAGCACATTGCGTTGGCGGCCGTCCTGCTCGTGGCGGGCGTGGTCGGCTACCAGTGGCTGCGGGCCAACCTGGAGGCTGACATCTATCGCCGCCGTCTGGGCGAGCTGTCGCAGCAGTACCAGGATCTTCGCCGCACCTACAACGAAGCCGTCCGCCGCACCGCCATCACCGAGCTGGTCGTGGCCGACGGCCATGTCAGCGTGAGCATCCGCACCGCCGAGGGTGAGATCAAGCGCATCGACACGCCCTACACAGCCGGCAGCGAAGTGTTCGTGGACTACGTGGTGCTTGACGGGCGCCTGTGGATCCGCCGCGTGTTCGACTCCGACACCCCGCCCAAGGGGGGCGTGATGATCGACCCCAGGCTGGCCGACGTGCAGTGGGACGACAAAGACCTGGTGCAGGGCAAGGCGGTCTATCGCCGGCTGGATGAAGGCCGCTGGATCGTGACCGTCACCGGCAACGGCGCTTTGGGTTTAGCCAAGCGTGAAGGTGACAGCGAAGAACTTTCCGTCTCACCGCCGCTGCGTGACTACGAGCCGGCCGTGCAGGAAGCCGACGCCGATGTGCAACGCATCAGCGCCGTGGACGTGATCAAGCGCATGGCGGGCGCGGAGTGAGACATCGTCAACCGTTCAGCACTTGTTCCAACTCTCGCAGCAAGACAGGCAATTTTCGCTCGATGATATTCCAGGTCACCTCGTCCTCGATCACTTTGTAGCCGTGAATAATTTGATTGCGAAAGCCGATGATGCGAGTCTGCTCGCTGATGCGCTCAGCCGTTTGTGGATCTTGATGTCGCAGTTGCGAAAGAGCTTCACCGATGATGGCGAACTTGTAGTAGATCGCCGAGCGAAGCAGATCTTCACCCTTGAGGTCCGTGAGCGACTTGCCTCGCAGGAAATGTTGAATGGACACCGCAGCCAGGCGCATGTCCTCCAGCAGTTTGCGTGATTCAGGCTGCATAGAGCGTCACCCGATGGCGGTTGGCGACTTCGAGAAAGTACGGATTCTTCGCGTCTTTGGCGCTGACCAGATCGACCTTGGCGCCAAGCAGCGATTCGAGGTCTTCCTGAAGGGCGAACCAATGGTCGGCGATGTCCGGCCGTGTGTAATCCGCGAACTCGTAGAAGAAGTCCACGTCACTGCGGGCCGGGTCGAAGTCGCCGCGGGCCGCCGAGCCGAACAACTCCAGCCGCTTGACGCCGTGCTTGCGGCACAATGCCTCGATCTGGCTGCGGTGTTGTTCGATCAAGGGTGACATGCAAGGATTATAACGCGCCTCATTCGCCCGGGATGTAGCTGATGACACCGGACCAGGGGGAGCTGGCGGTGGCGTAGAGTTTTTTGGGGATGCGGCCGGACAGATACGCCAATCGGCCGGCGGCGCAGGCGTGACGCATGGCGTGGGCCATCTTCACCGCGTCCTTGGCATGAGCAATGCCGGTGTTCAGCAGCACGCCGTCAGCGCCCAGTTCCATGGCGATGGTCACATCACTGGCCGTGCCGACGCCGGCATCGACGATCACGGGATAATTCGCATCGCCTTCCTTGAGCAACTCAAGAATGATGCGGATGGCGTTGGGGTTGAGCACGCCCTGGCCCGAGCCGATGGGTGAACCGGCCGGCATCACGGCCGTCGCCCCGGCTTCCTTGATCTTGCAGGCCATCACCGGATCGTCGCTGGTGTAGCACAGCACGGCAAAACCATCCTTGACCAACTCGCGCGTCGCTTCCAGCGTGCCTTGCGGATCGGGCAGCAAAGTTTTCTTGTCGTTGAGCACTTCCAGCTTGACCCAGTCCTTGCCGGGGTTGTCCAGTTGATCGAGCAACTCGCGCCCGAGCCGTGCCACGCGCACCGCATCGTCGGCGGTAAAGCAGCCGGCCGTGTTGGGCAGAATGGTGTAGCGCGACGTATCGATGAAGTCGAGCAGCGATTCGCCTTTCTCGTTGACCAGTCGCTCGCGGCGCACCGCCACGGTGACCACTTGTGTGCCCGAGACGTCCAGGGCCTGCTGCATGGTGGGGTAGTCGGCATACTTGCCGGTGCCGACGATCAGCCGGCTGGTCAGCGTGCGCGGGCCGAGCGTCAGCGGGGCGTCGAGGGCGGGCGATTCGGTGGAGGCGGTGGCACACATGGCGAAAATCCTTGCGATCTAAGGGTTATTTACTGCCCCCGAAGCCCATCAGCTTAACAAACTCGCCGGGTGCGTGATAGCATGGCTGCCCATGACAACCGACGCATCCGACTCCCCTCGCAGGCGGCCGCAGCGCGTGATCTGGCTCACCAGCGACCACATGCGCTTCGATCACATCGCCGCCAACGGCAACCCCGCCATGGTCACGCCCGCACTCGACGCACTGACCAACGCAGCGGTCAACTTCACCGATTGCTTCGCCCAGAATCCCCTGTGCATGCCCAGCCGTTGCAGCTTCATGACCGGCACGTACCCGCAGCAGACCGGCGTGACCAACAACGGCCAATGTCTGCCGCCGGACTACCAACCCACCGCCGCCACCGTGATGAAAGCGGCCGGCTACCAGACTGCCCAGATCGGCAAGCTGCATCTGCAACCGCACGAGAACCTCGACTTCGATCCCCGCCCGCGCCATGCCTACGGCTTCGATGTCTTCTGGCCCAGTGAAGAACGCGGCAACTACTCCGATGCCTACTACCACTGGCTCGAGGGCAAGTACCCGCAGTACGCAGCCGCGTTTCGTGTGCCGCGCTCGACGGATACGGATCGCATGGCAAGCGAATTCAAGCCGCAGCCGATCGACGCCCCGTGGCAGGCCAGTCATGCCGGCTGGGTGGTCGATGCAGCCTGTCGCTATCTCAGCGTGCGGGCGGACAGTCGCCAGTTCATGCACCTGGGTTTCTACAACCCGCATCCGCCGCTGCGTCCGGTGCGCGAAGCGTGGGAGCTGTGCAAGGATCGTAAGCTGCCGCCGCGCATCTGCAAAGCGCAGGAGTGGAGCGACAAGCCCGAACCGTTGGCGACGATGCTGCGCCACAAGCAGAACTGGACCGATGAGGATTTCGAGCAGTATCGCATCGGGCTGGCAGCGATGGTCACCGAAATGGACTTCGCCATCGCGGAACTGGTGCGCTGGCTGCGGCAAGCGAACATGCTCGACGACACGCTGCTGATCTTCGGCTCTGATCACGGCGACTTTGCAGGCGATCACGGCCTGACGCACAAGAGCTATGCCTACTACGACCAGGTGATGCGCGTGCCGCTGGTGATGCACTGGCCGGCGGGCTTCGGCTCACAGCGGCGCGATTGTGCCGGTTTGACCGAGTTGATCGACGTGCTGCCGACGATCGTGGGGCTGTGCGGCGGTCACGTGCCGCAGGTGATGCCGGGGCGCGACATGTCGGCCGCACTGCTGGCAGGCGAGCAACCGGCCGGACGCGAGGATGTGCTGGCGTATTACGACAGCGGGGCGGCCATGCTGCGCACGAAACAGGCCAAGTACCTGCGCTACGAGCCGCAGGGCACGGAGGTGCTCTACGACCTGAGCGTGGACGGCGGAGCGGAGTTGGTCAATTGCGCGAGCGATCCGCAGTATGGCGAACTGTTGTCACAGATGCGGTTGCGTCTGCTGCGCCGATCGTTGCTGGCGAGCCGATCGCGCCTGCCGCGTTATCATCCGTTTTGAGTTGAACCATGACCCGCACCGACGGCATCGGATTTCTCAAGGCTTTTCTGCGTCACCCGGCCCGGGTCGGCGCGGTGGCGCCCAGTTCGCCCGCCCTTGCCCGGCAGATGGTGCGCGATCTGAACGTGCAGCCCGGCCAGACGTTGATCGAGTTCGGACCCGGCACCGGCCCGTTCACCGCGGCCATCCTCGCAGCTTTGCCCACGGGCGCTTCCTACATGGGCATCGAACTGGATGAGAAGTTCGTGACATTGCTGCGCGGCCGCTATCCGCAGGCGGACTTCGTGCATGGTTCGGCCGAGCATGCAGCACGATTTCACCAGGAAAAAAAGCTGCCGCCGGTGCGGGCGGTGCTGTGCGGCTTGCCTTTTGCCAGTCTGCCGCCGACGGTGCAGGATGCGGTGATCGCCAACCTGGATCAGTTGATCGGGCCGGGTGCGGAGTTTCGCACGTTTCAGTATGTGCATGCGTACCCGCTGCCCACGGCGGTGCGCTTTCGCAAACGCATGTCACAACTGTTCGGGCCTTGCCGGCGAAGTGCGGCCGTGCTGCGCAATCTGCCCCCGGCCTACGTGCTGACCTGGAAGCGCTACGTTTAGCCGCCGAGCTTGCTCGGCACAGGGCGAGCAAGCTCGCCCGCTAAACTCGCAAGCTTCAACCGCCGCCCACCAGCGTGACCAGTTCCAGCACGTCGCCCTCGGCCAGCTCCGTCCGCTCGTGATCGCGGCGGGGCACCACCTGCTTGTTGCGTTCCACAGCTACGGGTTTGCCCGCCATCCCCATTTCCGCGAGTAATTCTGCCACGGTGCGGGCCTCAGTCCGGCGGGTTTGGCCGTTGACGGTGATCTTCATGCCTGACATTGTAGTGACAGCGAACGCGAGTTATCCTGATAGCCGCGATCAAGGAGAAATTCATGCGGATGACCGAGCAAGTCACGGGATCGATCTACGACCTGTGGGCCAAGTTCTACGATTACAGTTTCGGTTCCCTGGTTCGCCAGCGCCAGCGGGCCGCGGTGCAGCAGCTTCGCCTTCACCCCGGTGATCGCGTGCTCGACCTGGGCGTCGGCACCGGCATGACCTTCGAGCACTATCCGAAAAACGTCAGCGTCGTCGGCATCGACCTGTCCTCCGGCATGCTGCACAAGGCAGCCAGGAAAATCGACAAGCAACAACTGAACCACTGCACCCTGGTGCAGGGCGACGCTATGCGCCCGCCCTTTGCCGATCACAGTTTCGATCATGTCATGATCACGCACGTCATCAGCGTGGTGTCCGACCCGCAGAAGCTGCTGCATTGGGCGCAGCGACTGGTCAAACCGGGTGGGCGCATTGTGGTGCTCAACCATTTTCTGGCCGGCAACCTGATGGTGGCCACGATCGAACGGGCGCTGAATCCGCTGTTCGTCCGCATCGGCTGGCGCAGCGACCTGAGCATGGCAGAGTGCCTGCGCGGCCAGGATCTCAGCCTGCAGGTGCAGTACCGTTTCAAACTGTCAGCCATCGACCTGTGGCAGATCGTGGTGCTGTCGGATCAGCCCGCCTCGCGCCTGCAAACGGAACTTTCGCGTCGTGAGAAACTTCCGGGGGCGGGGGTGGCGGTCGAAGGGGGTTGAACGTATATTCGCCGCTGTGCCTGGCATACGAACGCCGCAACATGACGCTCGCTGCTGCCGCCCGCGCTACGGCGCTGCCCGTGCCGCCTGTCCATTGATGATGGTCCTGGCCCTGCTGGGACTGCTGACGGTTCGGGCCTTGGCATCCACCTCGTTCGAGGGACCGCTGCCCCGCGTCGATGCGCCGCTGGCTGATCCGGTGGTCACCGCCGACGCCACCTTTGTCGCGGACAAGGCCACCGCCTGGACGCAGGATGACATTCAACTGCTGCTGCTGGAAGGCGACGTCACTTTTCAACTGGGAACCTACGGCTTCCGCGGCCAGCGCGTGGTGGTGCGGGTCGATACCGAAACGCGCTATCGCCGCATGATTCGGCACCTGGCGATCTACTTCGATCAGGCGCGTACTCTGCACGGCGCGGGACGCATCCAGGCCGAAGGCCCCGGTCTGCTGGTGACCGCTTCGACCACCGGCAACCTGCTGCTGGATAGCTCGCTGCTTGAGCATGTCGATCAGGCCCCCGACGATCCGCTGGTCGCCGCCGCCGCCGCCCGCATTGCCGAGCATCGTCAGCGTCTGGCCGATGCCGCCGAGAATGTGGAATCGACTGCCGCCGCGCCGCTGTTTACGCCGGAGATGCAGCAGCTTCGCCAGCAGCGCCGCCAGCAGATCGCCGAGCAGCAGTTGACCCAGCAGGTTGCCAAGCTGCCGCAGCGCACGGATCAACCCGCGGGCAAAACCCAGGAACCACTTGTTCCGGGGGCGGTCGATCAGACCATTCTCCCGGCCAAGGCGGTCGTGCAGTTCACCGCCGATCGCCTGTGGGCCTCCGCTGAGCAGAACGTGGTGTCCCTGGTCGGCAATGTGCGCGTGGCGTACACCGACTATCAGAAGAACATCACCATGACGCTGGAAGCCCAGAAGGCGGTGATCTTCATCGAGGGCGACGTGCAGGGTGCAGTAGCGGGGCGACAGACCGAAGCTGCCCAGGTCGGCGGCATCTACCTCGAAGACAACGCCATCATCACCGACGGCACGTACACCGTGCGCTGCCCTCGCGCCTTTTACGATCCCAAGCGCAACAAGGCGGTGCTGCTGGATGCGGTGATGTACACCTGGGACGTCAAGCGCCAGATCCCGCTCTACCTGCGGGCCCAGTTGGTGCGACAGAATTCGCGGCACAGCTTCGAGGCCGACAAAGCCCTGCTGACCACCAGCGAGTTCGGCGTGCCCCATGTGGCGATCGGCGCTGAGCGTTTGACCTTGGAGCAGCCGGCCGACAGCGGTGGCCCTGATGTCGCGGCCATCGAGCACGGCACGTTGCGCGTCAACAACCTGCCCGTTGCGTACTGGCCCTATGCTGCGATCCAGAATCGCAACGTGCCGCTGCGCCGGGCCAGCGCTTCCTATTCCGATACACGCGGGCCCAAGGTCGAAACCACCTGGGATCTGTTCGCCCTGGCCGGCAAGGAAGCACCCGAAGGCGTGGACGGCCGCCTGCTGCTGGATTACCAGGGCGATCACGGCCCGGCCGTCGGTTTGGCCGGCGATTACGACCGCGATCAGTTCTTCGGCCACGTCGATTCCTACCTGCTGCCCATGGACAGCGGCGAGGATGACATCGGCGGCCGCAACCTCATCAAACACGATGATGACATGCGCGGCTTCTTCCACTGGCAGCACCGCCAACTGCTGGAAGATGACTGGGAGCTTTCACTGGAAGGCGCTTACGTCTCCGACGAAACCTTCCTCGAAGAGTTCTTCGAGTCGCAGGCCGATGAAGCCAGAACCTACGAAACCTCGATCTACTTCGAGAAGCGCATGGACGAAGCGGTGCTGTCCATGAAGGCCAGCTACGACCTGAATAACTTCACGCCGCAATTGACCACGCTCCAGTCGCCCGGCTACAGCGTGGATAAACTCCCCGAGCTGCGCTACGACAGCACCGGCACCAGCCTGTTCGACGATCGCGTCACCTGGTTCAGTGACAACCGCATCAGCCGCATGCGCATCAACGGCGGCGAAGATCGCCCGCTCGATCGCGGCTTCCGTGTGCCCACCTCACTCGACCTGTTCGGCTTCCCCCGCACCACCACCTTCCGCGACAACCTCGATGCCATGGGCGTGCCCCTGGGCTGGGTCGATCGCTTCGATACACGCCAGGAATTGTCGCTCCCACTTGAGTTCGGCCCGTTCAACGTCACGCCCTATGCCGTCGGCCGCGTCACCGCCTACGACGAGGATTTCAACGATTACAGCGGCAGCGGCGATCAAATGCGCCTCTGGGGCATGGTGGGCACACGCATCAGCGGCGACTTCCACTCCGAAGCAGCCGACGTCGAAAGCCAGATACTCGACATCCACCGCCTGCGCCACGTCATCACCCCCTCGCTGGACATCTGGAGCGGCTACTCCACGATGAACATCGAGGATTTGCCGTATTTCGACAACGACGTCGAGCGCATCGACGACGCTACCGGCGTTCGCCTCGGCCTGCGCAACACGTTACAGACCCAGCGCGGCGGTGAAGGCCGCTGGCGCAGCGTGGACTGGATCGTGCTCGACACCGATTTGGTCCTGCGCGGCAATGACTCGCAGACCGATGTCGAACTGGCCCGCTACTTCGACTATCGTCCCGAACTGACCACCGGCAGCGATCACTTCTACTCCCGACTGCTCTGGATGGTCACCGACGCCTTCGCCCTCACCGGCGAACTGACGCAGAACCTCGAAGATGACCAGACCGCCCAGTGGCGCGTCGGGGCCACCATGCAGCACACCCCGCGCCTCAGCACCTTCATCGACTACAACGAACTGCCCATCCTCGACAGCCAACTGCTGACCTACGGCTTCGACTATCAGCTCACCACCAAATACGCCGTCGGCTTCGCCCAGCGCCTCGACTTGTCCGACACCGCTCAACGTCAGTTCTCCATGCACGTCGAACGCAAGCTCCCCCGTTGGCGTTTCCTGATCACCGCCAGCATCGACGACATCGACAACGAAACCGCCGTCGGCTTCCTCCTGATCCCCGAAGGCCTCGGCGGCCGCACCCGCTCGTTGCGCCTGATCGATACGACGGATAGTCGCAATCGGTAGGCAGGCAGTAGGGAGTAGGGTTTAGGGGATAGGTGATAAGTGACACCCAACAGCCGGCGAGCTACGTCTCGCCGGAAGGCAGTAGGAACCGGTACTTTTCTAAGGTTTACGCATTACCCTATGAACGTGGTAGCATTCACCATGCGGTTGAATATTAGGTGCCAAAATGAGATTCGACATGATCCCATATGGCACGATTGCCAATTCTGCAGGTGATGATGGGAGGATCTGTGGGCATGACACTCAAGTAACAAAGGGATGCATTATCGGAGATTTGTGTAAAAGCTCCATTGCCAGTATCTACCGGTGTAGATAAAGACTGGGAATAAATCGCCTCAACTGTTGAAGTCAATTCGCTGATGACATTTGAAACACTTCGCTTAGAACCAAAGAGCTTTACACGGCTGATAGATACCTGGACCCCGGCCTGTAAAAAACAATCACCCTGAAACAACATTTCGAGCATCCCATTAACATTTCCAGCCCCCCATGCCCCAATGCCGGTGAAACGGTAGTGGAAAGCACGGTCAAAGGCAGGCAAGATTGCATCCGCAGGAGTTGCGCCATCAATTTTCTCAAAAACCTGATCAGCCAAGTCTATTAATTGCTGCCAGTCATCCATGTTACTCTTGGCTGCGCCATGAATCATCAAGATTAGATGGCCGAGGCAAAGGGGAGCTCCGTTCACAATTACTGGCTGACTGCCTCGAAAAAGTTTTGTAGTGAATCGCATGCGCACATCCTGACGCATCAACATGTAATTGTAAACACCAGTGGGTTTTTACCTGCAACTCTTCTAGTTTTATGCTTTCAGTTTATCTACTGTGCAACTGTGCTTATTGATGGCCATGCCTTCATATAGACGTGTGAAAAATACATAATCTGCCCACGTTACTGTTTGCCAAAATAAGAAGCCAGCAGTGAGACAAGAAAATCATCGCCTTGTGCGCCGCAAAAAGTCAAGAATATTGTACGCAAGACTTATTCTGCGACGAATAATCTCACGAATATCCTCATTAATACATCCTTCAATTTTATGTTCAATGTGTTCACGCAAGACAGTTTCGTCAATAGTGAAACCGTGGTCATGCTGATACTGGTTTACAAAGTCGTACCACCGCCCCATGTCACTGTCGTGTGAAGTGTGCCATGTGCCCGCACTGAGCCATGATTGCAGCTTTGACTCTGTTGCTTCGCTCAACATATTGGTTTGCCTCGAATAGTGATGATGTGACCTTGGTGGGGGTTAACTCTCTTCACACCCATTCGATTAGTGCCGGTGCTGCGATGAAAAGGCTGCAATGGCTTCCTTAAGCAATGTATCTGCCTCCACTTTGTCGTACACCGGGCCGAAGTCGTCCATAAAATCGTCTGCGGAGGGGATAATGGCTGCTTTTTCAAAGGCCCATGAACCGCTGGAGCGGCGAGCGTGCACACCGTTGCCCAATGACCCCCTCCCCGAATCTTGAGCCAGACTTTGTGAGAGAATCCGCCCGGCCG
>CAYYGM010000005.1:0-71941 GCA_964471555.1 uncultured Phycisphaeraceae bacterium | reverse complement strand
GGTGGTTGTGGGTGGCGTGGCGAGCGATTCGGGGGGCGAGGTGAGTAGGCGATCAGGCGCTGTGGCGGATGCTGGTCAGCAGATGTCGGGCGGCGGCGTAGCGGGGGTTGATGGTCAAAGCATGCGCCAGCGCTTCCTCGGCCCGGGCACGATCGCCCAGCAGGTGGCGACAGACGGCCAGGTGGAAGTGTACGTCGGCGCGATCGGGATACGAGCTGATCGTGCGACCCAGTGTGGCGACGGCATCCGCGGTCAACTGCTGCAAGGGCGAGTTGGTGTCCGTCGCAGTCGTGGCGGCGGGGTCGGCGGCGGCGCGGCAGGCGGCCGAGGCGGCGGCGTGGGGCCAAAGTTCGGCCAGCATGGCGCAGCGCTGGGACGCGGTGCTGAAGGCTTCCAGCTTGGCGCGGGTTCGCTTCATCAGTTGGGGGCGATCCAGCATCTGGGCGCACAGCCACAAGCCCGCCCACGGGCGCGGATGGCTGCGCTGAATGCGAGCGGCCCGCCACCAGGTGACGGCGGCAGCGGTGAAGCGGCCGCAGTGCATGTGGACTTTCGCCAAAGCTTCCAATGCAGGACCACGCTGTCGTAACGCCAGATCAGCAGCGCGGGTCAATCGTGTCACAGCCAGGTCGCTTTCGCCCAGCTCGTCAGCCAGTTCGCCGGCTTCGAGCCAGAGGGCGGCATCATCGGGCTGCTCGCGCAGCAGTTGCGTGTAGAGATCGGCTGCATCGCGCAGGCGCTGCGTATTGCGGCAGGTGCGGGCGGTGCGCAGTTTCTCGGCTGAGTCGCTGCGCGGGGCATCGGCAGCCAGGGCGGCATCGATCGCGGCGCCGGGATCGACCTCGTGCAGCAGGTTCGTCAGCAGACGATGCACGGACTGGTCTTTGGGCGCCAGGCGGCGCACTTCGCGCAGGTGTTCGGCTGCGGGGGCCTTGCGGCCGCTCTTGACGTGCAGGGCGGCCAGCATGCGGTGCGGTCGCGGATCGTCCGGCAGCAGCACAGCCAAATCGCGCAGCAGCTTTTCCGCCATGTCATCGAACGCAGCGGCCACCAGCGCCTCAGCCCGCAGCAGTCCGTACTGGGGATTGTCTGCCCCATCCGGGTCGAGCTGATCGCGCACATCCAGGGCCACCAGGGCGAACTCGGGCAGGTTGCGTTTCAGTTGAATCTGGGCATCGAGCAAACGTGCGGCCGGGTCATCGGGGTTGTGACGGATGGCCAGGCGGATCATGGCGTTGGCCTCGCCCAGTTGCATGGCCTCCATGGCCGCGGCAGCCCGGTCGTACAGTTCGCGGGCGTTTTCGGTGCGGTCCAGGTTCATGCCGCAGCCTCCAGACGCCGCCGCAGTGCAGCCTTGACATCGGGATAAGCCGGGTACTGCCGGGCCACGCGATCGAGCACCGCCACGGCAGGAGGCCCGACTGTTTCATCATCGGCAAGCTGCGCCAGCACCAGCGCCAGCGGCGCGGCATAGGGATCAATCTTCAAGCCGCGATGGGCCCAGCGTCGGGCGTCGTTCTGATCATCAGCCAGCAGGGCCAACTCCGCCAACGCCTGACAGATCATCACCAGCCGCCGCTCGTGTGCGAAGCGCGGGGCGATGCGGGCAACGGCCTGGCGCAGCAGCGCGATGCGCTGGGGCTGCGGTTCATACTGCTGGGCGACGACGAGCGTGGGAATGACGGCCGGTCGTTGCTGCAACTCGCCGGCCAGTTGCTCGATGCTGCGTTCGTCCGGCTCAGCGACTGCGGTACGGGCCTGGCCGGTCAGTGTCAGCCACTGCTCGATCAACGGCAGATGGGCGAACTGGCGGCCGAGGTGATGGGCCACCACGTCTGCGGCATCCTGCTGTTCGTGATCGCGGCTGAGCAGACAGAACAAACTCAGCAAGGCCATGGGATCACGGACCTGATCACCGAGCACGCGGCGAGCCTCCGCCAGATCACCACGGCGGGCCAGCAGGGCGGCGAACATGACACGGACGGCGGGCGGCGCCTGCGGCTGGCGCAACCAGTCGCACAGTTCCAGTTCGGCGGCGGCGCTCTGGCCGGTGACGCACAGGCCGGCGATGCGTCCGAGGCGGCGAGCGGTGCTTTCGTGTTCGCTGGTCATGGCATGAGCCCGATAACGGCAAGGCAGCCGAAACCTCTGCGCTTTGTATCGGTTGAAACGTCGGCACGGTTAATGCGGCTTGTGATGGAGGGGGTGAGATGGCAAAAAAGAAGCTGTAACTTGGCAAAGCTGGCTGAGCCGACATGGAGTCCCGGCCGGTTCCTACCGATATGCTCGTTAGCCACGAGGCCTGTTTTTGCGGCCGAACGGCCACGTAGCCGTGGGCAATGCTCGATTGGGGGGGCATTTTCACCAGGAGGTGAAGATGGCTCGTGGGATCCAACGTAGGAAAGCGGACTGGCACAGCCCCCTTTCGCACCCTTCCTGCAAACACGGGATGGCGATCCTGCGCCATGCCCACATCGTGGCGGCGTCCGGCCGTAGGGCTGGTGAAGCATGAAAATGATCTGGCTATGGGGAACCTGCGCCGTGTCCGCAGCGATGTACGTTGTGGCAACCGTGGTTGCAGCATGGGCGGGCTGGTCGGTCGCCATGGTCATGGCCGTCGGCGGCGCGGGCGGGCTGCTGGGCATGGGCCTGGGGCTGGCATGGTTTGTGGCCCGACCGTGGCGTCACATTGCGCTGCGCGAACAGCAAGTGGAGCACCAGCTTCAGCAGCTACAGGAAGCGCGGCAGCAATTCCAGGATCTGCTGGCGCAACGCGAAGCGGAACTGGCCCTGGCGCGGGAACAGTTGCAGGCTGAAGCCGCCCAGCGCCAACAGGCTGAAAAGCAGGCCAGGAACCAGCAAAGCGAAATCCTGGATATCTCGCGCAAAGCGGGCATGGCCGACATGGCCACCAGCGTGCTGCACAACGTCGGCAACGTGCTCAACAGCATCAACGTGACCGCCTCCCTGGTGCGGGACAAGCTCGAGCACAGCCGCCTGGCGTCGCTGGGCAAGGCGGTGAACCTGATCAAGGACCATGCGGATGAATTGCCGCGTTTCCTGGGCGAAGACCCGCAGGGCAAGCAACTGCCGCTGTTCCTGGACAAGTTGGCCGCGTCGCTGGTCTCGGAGCGCGACGGGTTGATCCAGGAATCGAACAACCTGATCGGCCACATCAACCACGTCAAGGAAGTGATCGCGGTGCAGCAGTCGGTGGCCCGGGTGGTCGGCGCGATTGAGCCGTTCGATCTGGCCGACGCCATCGAGGACGCCCTCAAGATCAACATGGCCGGCCTGCAGCGCCACCACGTGACGGTGCAGCGGCAATTCGAGAAGGGCCTGATCGTCAAGAGCGATCGTCACAAGGTCATTCAAATCCTGATCAACCTGATCTCCAACGCCAAGTACGCCATCCATGATGCCCGGCAACAGCAGGGCGAAATGGTGATCTGCGCCCATCTCGTCGAGGGCGGCCGCGTCACGGTGTCGGTGACGGATAACGGCATCGGCATCGCGGCGGATGATCTACCCAAACTGTTCCGTCACGGTTTCACCACGCGGGCCTCGGGGCACGGCTTCGGCCTGCATGCCAGCGCCCTGGCAGCTCAGGAATTGCACGGAGCCATCAGCGTTCAGAGTGACGGACCTAACTGCGGCGCGACTTTCACGCTCCAGTTTCCTGCCGTTTGCCCAGGGAAAGCATCATGCCCGACAACTCAGACGTAACCCCGGCCCGCATCCTGGTCATTGACGACAATCCGTCAATCCACGAGGACATGCGCAAGATCCTGGTCAGCAACGAGGTCGATAACAGCGACCTGCTGGCCATGGAGGCGGCCCTGTTCAACGAGCAGCCGCCGGTGGCCGAAAAAGGCCCCAACTATCGCATCGACACCGCCATCTGCGGCCAGGACGGCCTGAAGCTGGTGCAGCAGGCGGTCGAGGCCGGTGATCCCTATCAGGTGGCTTTCGTTGACATGCGCATGCCCACCGGCTGGGACGGACTGGAAACCATCGAACACCTCTGGCAGGCCGATCAGCATCTGCAAACGGTGATCTGCACCGCCTATTCCGATCAGAGCTGGTCGCAGATTCGTCGCCGCCTCGGTGACAGCGATCGCCTGCTGATCCTCAAGAAACCCTTTGACAGCGTGGAGATCCTCCAGATCACCGTGGCCCTGTGCGCCAAGCACCGGTTGGCCGAGGCGGTGCGGCAGTACACGGAGGAACTGGAGGACCGCGTAGCCCAGCGCACCACCGAACTGGTGCGGGTCAACGAAAACCTTCAGCAGGAGATTCGCCATCGCCGGGCCGCGGAGGAGAAGCTGCAATACGACGCGACCCACGACGCCCTGACCGGCCTGGCCAACCGCCTGACCCTGGTGCGGGGCATCGATCAGGCCATCCATCGTCACCGCCGCGATCCACGCTACAACTTCGCGGTGCTGTTTATCGACCTGGACAACTTCAAGGTGGTCAACGACAGCCTGGGACACGATGCCGGCGACGCCATGCTCAAACAGGTGGCTGATCGCCTGCACGCACTGTTGCGCAACCTGGACACGGCGGCCCGTGTCGTCGAAGCCCAGCCCTACCGCCTGGGCGGCGACGAATTCGTCGTGCTCCTGGACGGCATCGATTCGCTGGAATCCGCCCTGACCGCGGCCGAGCGCTTGCGGGCCCAGATGCGCGACGCCATCGTCATCCAGGGCCACGAACTGGTGGCCAGCTTCAGCATCGGCGTGGCCATGAACCGTGATGAGTACGAAAGCGCCAACGACATCCTGCGCGATGCCGACACCGCCCTGTATCACGCCAAGAATCAGGGCAAGAACTGCTGTGCCGTGTTCGACCTGGAAATGCACGCCGCCATGCGCACCCGCCTGGAACTGGAAGGCGATCTGCGGGCCGCCATCCGCCAGCAGACCATCAAGGTCTTCTATCAGCCGATCATCAGCCTGGTTACCGGGCGTTTCCACGGCTTCGAGGCCCTGGCCCGCTGGCACCACCCCAACCTGGGTTGGATTTCTCCCGACCAGTTCATGCCCATCGCCGAGCACACCGGACTCATCCTGCCCCTGGGCAACCAGATCATCGAAATGGTCTGCCGCGACCTGGCCAACTGGCGCAACCTCTACCCGGCCTACAAGGACGCCTGGGTGACCATCAACGTTTCACCTTCGCAGTTGTGCGCCCCGGAACTGCCCGGCCAGCTCGATCAGCATCTGCAGGCCAACAACCTGGAACCCTCCGCCATCGGTTTGGAAATCACCGAAAACAGCGTCATGGAAAACCGCGAGGGCGCCCACAACGCCCTGGATAACCTGCGGGCCCGCAAGATCACCCTCGCCCTGGACGACTTCGGCACCGGTTACTCCTCGCTCAGCCATCTGCAGGAACTGCCCATCAGCATGGTCAAGATCGACCGCCGCTTCGTGGAGAACATGAGCCTCAAGGGCCGCTCCTACGCCGCCACCGTGCAGGCCATCGTTGAGCTGGCCCACAACCGCGAGCTGACCGTGGTGGCCGAAGGCGTGGAAACCGCTGACCAGCTTTTCCAACTGCAATCGCTGGAGTGCGATTACGCCCAGGGCTACCTGTTCGCCCGCGCCATGCCCGCCGACGAGGTCATCCAGCGCTACCTGGCCACCGACTGGCACGCCTCCATGACGCAGGAGTCCGACAACCGGAAAAGCGCCTGACCACTTCCCGCCGCGCCGTGACGGGCCCGACGCAATCTCGTCTGACGACTCCCCCTCGCTGATCCACTTGCGATCTTGACCCGGGCGGCCATGCATGGGGCGGTCACAAAGCCCGCGGATTTCCCTTGGCCGCATGATTAAGGCTTCCCTGTGGACGGTATGATCGATCCTGTTGCAGCGTGCCGTTCCCATCTGTTCCGGATGCTTTGGTTATGCCACACCACCATGACGGACGTTCTCTGCTGGCCCGGGCATCCTGGTTGTGGCCGCCTCACCTGGAGCGGCCCTACAACGTTTACGCCCACTTTCGCCGCGACTTTGAGCTGAAGTCGGCGCCGCGCCACGCGCCGTTGCACATCACGGCTGACCAGCAATACACGCTGTACGTCAACGGCGTTTATGCCGGACGCGGACCGGCGCGCGGCTTTCAGCATCGCTGGCCGTTCGACACCATCGACATCGCGCCGCTGCTTCAGAGCGGACACAACTGGATCAGCGTGATCGCCTACAACGCCGGGGCGAGCACTTTCCAATACCTGCACCAGGGCGTGGCGGGATTCCTCTGCGCCGCACGATGGGGAAGGTTTACGCTGGTCAGCGATGATCATTGGCTCTGCCGGATCGACCCGTCGCACCGGTACGACACCGCCCGTCTGAGCAGTCAGTTGAACTTCCAGGAACACATCGACGCGCGGCTGGATGACCGTCGCTGGATCACCGCCGCGCAGCCCCCGCGCCACTGGCACAAACCGGTGCTCGCACCGTTCGGTCGAATGCCGTGGCACGAGGTCGAGCCGCGCATGATCCCCAACCTGGCGGACGAACTGTTGCCTTATCGCATCGTCGCCACGGCTGCGGGCAGGTGTGCCCCGGGTTGGCAGGCGGGCAGGAACGTCAAGGATGTGTTCCTGCAAGAGAGACCGAAGCTGACATGGGCTGCGCCATTGCCCGGCCGGCGCGGCGCCCACGGCCTGACATTCACGGTCCCGCCCAGCGGCAAGAACCGCTTGCGGGCTGTGCTGCTGGACCTCGGGCGGATCGGCGTCGGTACATGGCGGCTCGACGTGCGGGGAGCCGGGGGCGGTGAAGTGGTTGACCTGTTCGGGTGCGAGTGGCTGGACGACGACGGCGGGCCGCACGTGCCCCGGCCGCAGGAGTCGTGCGGGGCGGCGATGGCAGCGCGGGTGGTGCTGGCGAAAGGCCGGGTGGGCCTTGAAACCTTCCAGATGATCGGCCATCGCTATCTGACCGTCCTGGTGCGCGGCGCGAGCAGGCCGCTGACGATGTCGGTCACACTGCGGCACAGCGTTTACCCGATGGATGAACGCGGCACGTTCGTCAGCAGCGACAAGGATTTCAACGACATCTTTGCCGTCTGCCGCGCCACGCAGCGGGTGTGCGCCCTGGATGCTTACGTGGATACGCCCTGGCGCGAGCAGGTGCAATGGTGGGGTGACGCCCGGGTTCAGGCCTGGAACACGTTTCATCTGTGCGGCGATGCCCGGCTGCTGGAACGGGGCATCCGCCAGATCGCCGAGCAACGCACGCCCAATGGCCTGACCTACGGCCACGCCCCCACCATGGCTCATCACTGCATTCTCCCTGATTTTTCACTCATCTGGTGCCTGACGATCTTCGACCACTATTGGCAGAGCGGCGACCCGCGCCTGCTGGTCGAGCTCTGGCCCCAGATCGAACGCCTCCTGCGCTATTTCGACGGCGAAGGGCGCGGCCAACAGGGGCTGCTTCGCTACGATCCGCGATACGGGCTGTTCCTCGATTGGGCTGATCTTCCCAAGCAGGGCACGCCGACGCTGCTGAACCTGTGGTACATCCACACGCTCGACCGCTTGCTGCAGACCGCCTCGGCGGCCGGGCATCACCAGGCCCGCGCCCACCTCCAGCCGCGCAGACGACAGATGCACCAGCGCGTCATGCAACACCTGTTCGACTCGCGGCGGGGGCTCTTCTGCGACGGGTTGAACGACCGGGGCAAACCCATCGCGACGCACTCGATCCACAACCAGGCCCTGGCGATCCTGGCGGGCATCGCGCCCCAGCACCACGACACGATGCGCCGCAAGGTGCTTCTGCCATACCTCCAGGATCAGCCGGTCAAAGGGGCGTTGCCTTCAAGCTACTGGGTGACATACATCTATCAGGCCATGCGCGAGGCGGGACACGATCAGGCGGTCCTGCGGCACCTGCGGGCACGCTGGTCGCTGATGGCGCCCTACGGCGGATGTACGGAAACATTCTGCCTGGACCCGCAAACGGGTAGGCCTCCGGCCGACTACGACAGGACATTCAGCCACGCCTGGGCCGCTCACCCCATTTACCACCTGATGGGATCGCTCGGCGGCGTGACGCAGACCGCGGCCGGCTGGACGCGCGTGCGATATCAGCCGGCCCTCATGCTGGCGGACCACTGCCGCATCACGCTGCCGACGCCGCGCGGGGTGATTGTGTCCCGATGGCGGCGCCAGAATGGATTTGCCGACGTCAGACTGTCGCTGCCCAAGGGTGTGACCGCGGACGTCGTGTTGCCGTCCATCAAACCACAGCCGGTCCGCGGAAGCCATCGCTGGCGGGTTGTCGTCTGACGGCATTGCCGCTCAACTCGAACGTCGCGGGTTGCGGGCTGGATTCGAGGCGTGCGGACCGCCGGGGGCAGGCGGCTCGGCCGGCGCATCAGTCGCAGGCGCAGCAGCCGCAGGCGCCTTGACCGGCGTCACGGTCCCCTCATAGCGGGCGAAAATCATTCGCCCCGCCGAAGTCTGCAACGTGCTGGTCACCGTGGCGGCCAACTCCTGCCCGATGCGATCGCGACCATGCTCGACCACCACCATGGTGCCGTCGTCCAGATAGCCGACGCCCTGCGTGGGGCCTTCGCCCGCCTTGACGATGCGCACGTTCATCAGCTCGCCCGGCAGCACCACCGGCCGCAACGCCTTGCACAGGTCGTTGAGGTTCACCACTTCGATGCCGCGCAGCGTGGCGATCTTGTTGAGGTTGTAGTCGTTGGTCATCAGCCGACCCTGCCGCAGCTCGCACATGGAGATCAGCTTCAGATCGACGTTGCTGCCCTCCACCTCGCTGTCGTCGATGTGCACCTCCACCAGACGCACTTCCTGCAGCTTCTGCAGCATCTCCAGGCCGCGCCGCCCGCGGGCCCGCTTGAGCTTGTCCGAGGAGTCGGCAATGGTCTGCAACTCGTCCAGCACAAAACGCGGCACGATCAACATGCCCTGGATGATGTGCGTCTGCAGCAGATCGACGATCCGCCCGTCAATCACCACCGAGGTGTCCACCACCGTCGGCTTCTGGCCGCGAATCTCCTTGGCAAACTCGATGTAGGGCAGGATGAAGCGGAAGTCGTCCTTGGTCTGCAGCACCAGGGAGATGCCGATGTAGCAGGTGATCAGACCCGTCACCACCTTGACGCCCTCCAGCAGGTTGAGGAAAGCGTTCTGCTCCTCCATCTGCGCGTCGTACTCCTTCCAGGCGGTGTCCACCACCTTGCGGCTGGCAGCGTCGGGCAGGTTGAAGTATTGCTCGCTGCCGCGCCGGATCTGCGGCTGCGGGGCGGTGACCTCCGGCCGATACAGCAGGCCGAACAGGTCGATGACGAACGACAGCGCGAAAGCCGCCACCAGCCCGGCGATCAACCCCAGGAACACCCCGCTGATCGCCGCCAGCCGTTTCTGGCGCATGGCCACGTCCCAGCCGATCACCAGCCCGCCGATCACCAGCACCGCCGTGAGCATGATGGCGAACTGGTAGAAATTGAGATTGGCCCCTTCCTGGTTGGGGATCAGGTAGAACGCCGCCACAGCCGCGACCAACAGGATGAATGTGCCTCGGAGGATGTAAAAAGTCATGGCGTGGTTTCGATTTGAACCGTTGCAAACTACGATCATCGCCGCAGCTTGGCATTTTACCGTATTCATTCTACAGTGACGGGCTGTGGTGGACCCCGGATTGCACAGTGGGGTCCAACGCCGTGTGGAAAGGCGGCCGGGCCCGATGCACGGGTCGACTCGTGAACCGGGTCAGGCCTTGATCGGAGCAGCCCTAAGCGTCGTCGGCCCGGTGCCGTTGGTGTCCTGGCCGCCCTTTCCGCGGCGTTCGCGTGGCGTTTCTGAAAACCGTGGCGGGTGATCGGCTCTCATGTCCTACACCGTGCTGGCAAGGCGTTATCGATCGGCTCGCTTCGGCGATGTCGTCGCCCAGCAGACCATCGCCCAGACCCTGCGCAACGCCATCGAGCAGGATCGCGTCGCCCACGCCTACCTCTTCTGCGGCACACGCGGCGTCGGCAAAACCTCCATGGCCCGACTCTTCGCCCGGGCCCTCAACGCTCCCGACACCATCGACGACGCACCCAAGACCCCCGGCGCTGACTATCCACCCAAGGATGTCCAGCAGCGCATGGCCGCTGCCATCATGACCGGCGACGACCTGAACGTCATCGAAATCGACGCCGCCAGCAATCGCTCCGTCGAGGAAACCCGCCAGCTCATCGCCGGGGCCAACCTCTCACCCACCGGCAACGCCCGCTACAAGATCTACATCATTGACGAAGTGCACATGCTCACCCGTGAGGCGTTCAACACGCTGCTCAAGACCATGGAGGAGCCGCCGCCGCACGTCAAGTTCATCCTCTGCACCACCGAGCCGCACAAGGTGCTGCCCACCATCCAGTCGCGCTGCCAGCGCTTCGACTTTCGCAACATTCCCACACCCGCCATCGCCGACCACCTGACCAACGTGCTCAAGAATGAGAAGATCAAGGCTGAGCCGGCCGCGGTCTTCCACGTCGCCCGCCTGGCCAACGGCTCCATGCGCGATGCGCTCAGCCTGCTCGACCGCCTCATCGCCACCGGCCAGTCGCCGCTGACGGAAACCACCATCGAGCAGATGTTCGGCCTCCCCGCCGCCGACCGCATCATGGGCCTGATTGCCGCCTTCGCTGAAAACGACGTCAAGGCTGCACTCCAACACACGCACGCCCTGATCGACTCCGCATCCGGCGGCGGCGCAGATCAAGTGGTTGATGCCCTGATCGAACAACTGCGGCAACTGATGCTCATCAGCGTCTGCGGCATCGAAAGCGATCTGGTCGAACTGCCCGCCGACGCCCGCCCCGCCGCCGCCGAACTGGCTGCGAAATTCGATGCACCGGCACTGTCCTACATGATCGCCCTGTGCGAGAACCTCCAGCAGAAATCGCGCATGAGCGCCAACCCCCGCGCCCTGCTCGATGCCGCCATCGTCCGCCTGGCCCAGGCCGAGCGCTTCGCTGACGTCACCGCCCTGCTGTCAGGCAAGGCGCTACCGCCTGCAACTTCCGCGGGTACTGCAACTTCCGGGGGTAAAAAAAAAGTAAGCGGTGAGGATCGGGTATCGGGTATCGGGTCTCGGGTCTCGGGTCAGACAGAATCAGCGGCGCCCGAATCGCAACCCCCGAATCCCGATACCCGAGACCCGATACCCGACGTCTCCCCGACACCCGACAATTCCCCCGACTCTGTCCTGGCCGCCCTGCGCCAGCGCACCGCCCAGCGCATCGACTGCGGCTGGCTCCAGTACGCATTCATCACCGCGCTCGATGAATCTTCCGTCACCTTCGCCGCCAAACCCGGCTACGCCCACGCCCTCAACAACCTGCGCGGCGAACGCACGTTGAACCTGATCACCACCCAACTGACCGAAATCCTCGGCCGCCGCGTGCGCGTGCAAGTCCAGAACGGCTCACCCGCCTCATCATCCTCCCACCCCGACAACAGCACCGCCCCCACTCTCCAACCCGACGGCTCCCCCCGCGGCATCGACCGCGAAGCCCTCGATCTGCCCCTGGTCCGCCACATGCTCGACACTTTCCCCGGCGCCGTCCCCCTCGAAACCCGCGATGAGGATTGATCGGCGCCGCGGAACATTCGGTTTTGACAGGATCGACAGGATTTACAGGATTTGTTTGTTAAACCGCCAAGACGCGGAGCGCTGTATCAGCCCGGCCCCTGATCTCCCTCCGCAGCGAGCCACCCCGTATCGCGGCCCTTCCACCACCCCGACCCGCACCGGTTCGGTTCAGGAGCAGGTAAGTTTCAAGCCGGAAGCGAGCCAACCATGGTATCCGGCAGCCGTTCTTGTTCTAATCGGCGAGAATGTCTATGGCGGCATCTATTGCAGGCGGTATAATACTGGCAGTTCATAGAACACGTCGGATTGAGGGTGGATGATGAATCATATCTGGATATCGATCAGAAAGATCCCCGATCGTGCGCATCTGCAACACAGGCATATCGCCATGCATGTACTTACCTTTCTAATGATTGCATTGGTGATCACTTCAGGTTGTGGCGAGACTGAACAAGAGGAGGCGTATGAGCCGGCCACACCTCCGGAATTCGAAGTTGAGTTGGCTATAGCGGAACCAGGTTTTACATTGGGTCCCAACTACACAAAAGTGCCATCAGGCGGCAAAGAAACAGTGCAGTGGATTTCCTTCTGGGGGCATCGGCTTGAACTGATAAACAATGAATTCGACGATGGTTTCGTTCACACAAGGAAATATGGCAAGATCAAGGTGACGGATAACACGTTGGAACTTACACCAACACAAAAGAGAAAGCTGCTTGAACTCAGGGACCAATTGCGTGCAGCCAAACAATCAGAAGTTATAGGGCCGACAGATGGGGAATCAGAGATTGTTGGTGTCCTCGAGGGTGGGTTTGGCCATTCGCCGCGAAACAATAGCATGCAATTCCAGGGCGTCTCGCTCAACGTTGATGGAACTCCAATTAAACTTATCGTTTCTCGAACAACTGTATTTAATGGCATTGATGCCGATGACTCAGGCGTCCATTATGAGTTGGGGCATACCTACAAGGCCATTGGAGTTATACGAGATAACACAATGCAGGTGAAACGATTACTCTATGTTGGCCCGCCACCGCCACCGGTTCGCATGAAGGCGCCGGCCAACTGGCGCGAGTACGAACCAATGTATAGAGTTGGCCCCAACATCCTGGCGAGCTATGTTGTTGAGGGTGGCCCGTATACCCCCGAAGCAATTGTAGATACATCCGGAGAAGTGGTTCACGCAAGCTTGAAAGAAGACGGTGCATTTTTTGCCAGCGACATACTTCAAAAAGCAAGTTTTTACAGACATCTGCTGGATTTGCCAGAGCTTCAAGACGTGGAACTGCGTGAGACGTTACAAACGACGGCGGTGAAGGTTGGCGGAGTTGATGCTGTTAAAATGATTTTTGAAAACGACAACATCACTGCCGTTGTGATTTCATGTTCACACAATGATAAAGTATACGAAGCCTTATTAATTGGTCCTAAGGACAGAGTTGCAGCCAAACGCCAAGAGTTTGACGAATGGGTAAACTCAATCACCTTTGTTGAACAGGACCAGTAGTTCATTGCATCTCAATCGTCGGGCAGAGTTTCTTGAGCCTGATGCGGGCCTCGGCGGTGGTGAACTGCCAGAGAGGAAGTAGGGGTCGGCAGTCTTTTTCGGCAATCCAGATCCACAGAACCCGCCCCCACAGCACCCAATCTGTGAAATCTGCGCAATCTGCGGTTGGTTTCTTCTCCGCGTCCTCCGCGTCTTGGCGGTTCAACAAACAAATCCTGTCGATCCTGTAAATCCTGTCATCCTGTCAAATTCAAATCACAACGACCACACGAACAAGGCGTCACTCACGCTCGACGATTGGCGGCCGAGCTTGGCCGATCCTGCGGATGGCGCGGGACGCGGTCGTGGCGGATGTGGCGCTTGCTGGTTTTGCGGGTGAAGCGTTCGTCGCCGGGCAGGCGGGCGTTCAATGCGGCGTGCACGAAGAACCCGCTGGCCAGGCCGACCAGCAGGACCAGCCAGAAGAGCCAGACGTCGGTAGTCTCGAAGCCGCTCTTGAGGTTCATGCCGAACACGGCCGCGATGGCGGTGATGGGCAGGAACATCGCGGCCAGCAGGTTCAGCCGATTCGAGGCACGGTTGATCTGGTTGGAAGCGTCTGCCTGTAGCTCAGCCTGTTGGGCGACGGCGAAGTCGAGGCCGTGCCTGGCGTCGGCGTAGAGCAACTCGGCTTCGCGCTCGATGTCGTAGCCGCGATCGCGCAGCACGATGACTTCGCCGGCGTCGTGCACCTGCTCGCGGGCGGATTGCAGTGCGTGGTACAGATTGCGTGCGGAGCGGAAAAGCGGGCCGGACTCCTGCAGGACGGCGTAGTAAGTCTCGGCTGTCTGCGCTGCGTCGAGCGCGTTCTGCTGCTTGTCGATGGCGCGGTCGTATTCATCGAGCAGGCTGCGCACGGCTGCCAATCCGTCGCCGCCGGAGGCGCTTTGCCAAGTGCCATCCGGCGCGCGCCAGAAGTAGAGGCCGTCACGTTCGTCCATGCCGGCACTGGGCGCGCGGTGCAGGATCAGCAGCAGGTGGCCTTGCTCAACGACGGCGCGTTGTCGGCCGCTGCGTTCGCCGAGGCGCACGGTCACCGCTTTGGGCAGATTCCAGTCGGATGGGACGGCCATGATGGGGCTCCTTGCGATGCGACGTGCTTCGGTTTCAGGACACGGACAAGGTACTGGATACGGACGGTGCGGAAAAACAGCACGCCTGGACCGCTGCTCATGCTTCGGGGCGTGCCGACTTCAGTCGGCATGCCGGCCGGTACGCATGCCAGCTCAAGCTGGCACGCCAAAGTTATTTCGCAAACCGTATTACAAGTGCTGGCCGGGTTGTGCGCGCGAAGGGTGAAAAATGGCGCAACGTTTGTGCGCGCCGGGGTCGGCAGGCGAATGCAAGCGCCGCGTGCTGCGGGAGTTGGCGGATCAGTCTCGCCGTTACCACCCTGGCACGATTGTGCGCCGGTTGGCGCTTGCGGACGTCTGCTGAAGCCCGCGCACCGGCTGCTGCCACCTCGGTGCGCGCCGCGGCGCTGGCGAAGACCCGCGCCTGTTGAGCGAAAACAGTTGAAATCCCGCTTTTTCGAGCCCAAACGGGCATAACAGCGCGGTGGCGGCGCGGATGCGAGTTCGGGACCGGCGTCAGTTTTGTGCGCGCGAATTTTTACAACCGCCGCTCGTCTCGCTCCAGTTTCAGATCGGCGATGAACTGAGCCAGCGGCACTGCGCCGCGGTCGCCTTCGCTGCGATGACGCACACTCACCGTGCCGGCCTCCTGGTCCTTGCCGCCGACGATGAGCATGTAAGGCACCTTGTCCTGCTGGGCGGTGGCGATCTTGGCGTTGAGGCGATCGTTGGATCGATCCACGACGACGCGGAAGCCCGCCTGCTTAAGCTGGCTCGCCACGTTGTGGGCGTAGTCGAGGAACTTGTCGCTGATCGGCAGCACGCGCACCTGCTGCGGAGAAAGCCAGAGGGGGAAGCTGGCGTTGAAGTGTTCGATGAGGACGCCGATGAAGCGTTCCATGGAGCCGAAGGGCGCGCGGTGGATCATCACCGGGCGGTGCGGCTGGTTGTCGGGGCCGGTGTATTCGAGGTTGAATCGCTGCGGCAGGACGTAATCGACCTGCACGGTGCCCAGTTGCCAGTCGCGTCCGATGACATCTTTGACCACGAAGTCGATCTTGGGGCCGTAGAACGCCGCTTCGCCTTCCTCGGCGGTGAAGGGCACGCCCAGCGATGCCGCGGCTTTGCGGCAGGATTCGCCGGCCTTGTCCCATTGTTCGGGATCGCCGACGAACTTGTCGCTGGCAGGGTCGCGCAGGCCCACGCGCACCCGGTAGTCGGTCATGCCCAGCGTGGTGAAGACCGCCTTGACCAGGTCGAGGCAACCAGCCACCTCGGCGTCGAGTTGATCTTCGGTCACGAACAGGTGGGCATCGTCCTGGGTGAAGCCGCGGACGCGGGTCATGCCGGACAGTTCGCCGGACTGTTCCCAGCGATAGACGGTGCCGAACTCGGCCAGGCGGATGGGCAGATCGCGATAGCTGCGTTTTTCGCTGGCGAAAATCTGGATGTGGAACGGGCAGTTCATCGGCTTGAGCAGGTAGCCGTCGATATCGCCCTTTTCCATCTTGTGGGCCAGCTCGGCGCAGGAGCAGCTTTCTTTGGCCAGCGTGGAAAGCTGCTCGCGCAGGATCAGCGGGGGATATTGCGAATCCTGGTAATACGGGAAGTGGCCGGAGGTTTTGAACAGGTCGAGCCGGCCGATGTGCGGGGTGAAAACCTGGTAATAGCCCTGGCGTTCCAGGTGCATGAGGATGAAGTTCTGCAATTCCTGGCGGATGATGGCCCCGGCGGGCTTCCAGAGGATCAGGCCCTGGCCGACCTTTTCATCGATGGTGAACAAGCCGTGACGTTGGCCGACGACGCGGTGATCGCGCTGTTTGGCTTCCTCGAGTTGGGCCAGGTGAGCGTCGAGTTCCGCTTGCGTGAAGAAGGCGGTGCCGTAGATGCGTTGGAAGCGGTCGGACTCGACATCGCCGTGCCAGTGGCTGGTGGCGACGGACATGATCTTGAAGGCGCCGATGCGGCCGGTGCTGGGCACATGCGGGCCCATGCAGAGGTCTTCAAAGTTGCTGACCTTGGGCGCTTTTTCGAAGAAGCAGCCTTCGTCGGGTTCGGCGGCAAGTGGGCCGGTGACGTAAAAGCTGAGTCGCTCGGCTCCGCCGTCGAGGGCGCGGTCGGCATTGTCGATCTTGTACTTGTTGCGTTCGTCGTAGAGCTTGCCCATGCCGGTATCGCGGTCCAGCTCATAGCGCGTAAACGGGCGATCCTCTTCGACAATGCGCTTCATCTCGGCTTCGATTCTGGAAAAGTCCGCCGAGCTGATGGGGGTGTCGAGGGCGATGTCGTAGTAGAAGCCGTTGTCGAGGGGCGGGCCGTAGGCGAGCTGGGTCTTGGGATAGAGCTTGCAGATGGCTTCCGCCATGACGTGGGCGGTGGAGTGGCGCAGCAGGTAGAGGGCGTCGGCATCCGGTGTGCCGTCGCGCCAGTTGGCTTCGCCTTTTTTGTTGATGCGGGGGCCGGTGACGATGGCCAGGTGGACGGGCGATGAATCGCCCTCCGCCAGGTCGGCCAGGGGGCGCGAGAGGTCCACCAGTTTGCCGTTGACCTTGGCGCCGAGGGCGGCTTTGGCCAGGCCTTCGCCGATGGAGGCTGCGACGTCGGCGGCTGTGGCGCTATCGTCAAATGATCGGACGCTGTTGTCGGGAAGTGTGATGTTCATGGTAGAAGCGCAAAACTACCTCAGCCCTGCGGGCTGTCAAGTTCTGGATTGGATTTACAATGGCGTCGCCATGACGCTACCACCCTTCGCCCTGTCGCAACGCGGCCACCGCACGACCGATCAGCCGATCAGCTATCTGATGGCCGAGGCCCTGAAGCGGCCGAACCTGATCTCGCTGGCGGCCGGTTTCGTGGATGACCAGACGCTGCCGCAGCAAGCGGTCGCCGATGCTGCCGCCCAACTTCTGGCCGATCCCCGGACCGCCCGCGCCGCCCTGCAATACGGCACCACGCAGGGCTATCCGCCGCTGCGGCAGGCGATCTGCGATCACCTGAACACCCTCGACGCCACGCCCGGCCGCTACCAGGCGCAGGACGTCGTGGTGACCACCGGCTCACAGCAGTTGCTGCACCTGCTGACCGAGGTGCTCATCGATCCGGACAGCATCGTGGTGACCGCGTGGCCGACGTACTTCGTTTACACCGGCGTGCTGGAGGCGTTCGGAGCCCGGGTGCGCGGCGTCGATATGGACGAGCAGGGCATGATCCCTGAAGCGCTCGATGACACATTGAACCGTCTGCTATGTGAAGGCCGATTTCCGGGGATGGTGTATGTCACCAGTTATCACCAGAACCCCACGGGCCTGACGCTGAGCGCCGAGCGGCGGCCGCGGATCGTGGACATCGTGCGCCGCCACAGTGAAAAGGCCGGCCGACGCATTCTGATCGTGGAAGATGCAGCCTATCGGGAGCTGACCTTTACCGATCAAGCCCCGCCGTCGCTGCGCAGCTTTGATGAGCGCGGCGAATACGTGGCGTTGCTACAGACGTTCAGCAAGCCGTTCGCCCCCGGAATGAAAACCGGATATGGGTTGCTGCCGCGTGATCTGGTGGGGCCGGTGATTTTGCAGAAGACGGGGCGCGACTTCGGGTCGTCCAACTTCAATCAGCAGATACTCAATCTCGTGCTGCGTAACGGTGCGTTCGACGCGCACGTGAAGAAGTTGTGCGATGCGTATGCGATCAAGCGCGACGCCATGCTGGCAGCGCTGGATGAGCACCTGGGACACTTTCCTGGGGTGAGTTGGACCAAACCCGCCGGCGGCTTGTACGTCTGGCTCGCCCTTCCGCAGGCGGTGGATACGGGACGCCACGGCCCGCTGTTCGGCACGTCGCTGGAGCAGGGGGTGCTGTTCGTGCCGGGTGAGTATTGCTATCCGCCGGACCCCACGCGGCAGGCGCCTGGCAACACGATCCGGCTTTCATTCGGCGTGGCCGATGTGCCACAGATTCGCCAGGGCGTCGAGCGGCTGGGCCGGGCCATCGCGGCTGCACTGGGCGGTTAGTGGTGCGTCCACGTCTGATTTTCGTCCATCGTTTAGCCGCCGAGCTTGCTCGGCGTTGGGCGAGCAAGTTCGCCCGCTAAACGGATACCCCGAAAGTTTAAGACGGTCACGGCACTAAGCGCATGGCGTTAATCCGGGCAAATGGTTCGGATTGGGGCGGCAAGTTGGATCAGTCCGGCGAGACGTAGCTCGCCGGCTATGGCGGCCTGCGCGATGGCGCCGCGATCTAATTTCTTCGCTGAAAGCCTTTCCGGGGCTATAATTGAGTATCCCGATCCGAAGCGCAGAGGAGATCCCCATGCAATGGTCCCCATGGCGGCTTGGGCCGATTCTGGCGGTGTTGTTGGCCCTGGTCAGCCCGGCCCGGGCCCAGTTGCCGGTGATTCCCATTGCCGGCAACTCGCCCTACGTGGTGCTCGGTATGGACAACCGCGAGGCGGCTGACGATCTGTACACCTACCCGATCCTCAGCAGCAGTCCCAGTGGCACGCTGCCGCTGGGCACTTCCCCGTATTACTCAATCTTCACATTCGATACAGGCGCTCCGCTGACGATCATCAGCCGCGAGGACTATCTGAATTTCAAGGTCGGCATCGGAGCCGGGGCGGGCCACGCCAACCTGCAGGGCAACCCGGACTACGGCATCGGCCTCAGCGGCGGTGGCGGCGGCACGGTGTACGCCACGCCCAGCGATCCTCTGGGCATCTACATCACCGGCCTGCAGAACATCACCGGCACCGCACCCCTGGCGATCAACACCAGCACGCTCAAGGGCGCCTACAACAGCTCCATCGTCTATCCCGAAGCCGGCGACAATCTGCCCTCCGTGGTCGGCACGTCGCTGTCCACCCTCTACACCACCACCATCAGCTACAGCAATCCCAACATCATCAGCTACAACGGCCAGACCTATCGCTCACCCAATGTGGCGCTGAACACGCTCGGCAGCGTCGCCGCCCCGGCCCGCCGCCTGTCGCTGACGCTCTACAACAGCGCCCTGGGCTCTTTTCAACCGTCGTTCTTCCCCTCCTTCGACGGCGTGTTCACGGACGACCTCAACGACAACCCCGCTTATCCCACGCTGGGCGGATACATGTTCCTGGAAGCGGACCTCAATCATCAGGGCCACAACGAAAACGACGTGGAGATGTTCTTCGACACCGGCTCGCAGGGCAGCTTCGTCTCCGAGAACATGGCGGCCAGCCTGGGCTTCCACGTGGCGACGGACACGCCCGACTTCGTGGTGCGTCTGGCCGGCGTCACCGGCACCAGCGAAGAGGTGCCCGGCTTTTTTGCCGATCAAATGACCTTCACCACCACGGCCGGCGACCTGACGCTCTACAACGTGCCCCTGGTGGTTTACAACCTCACCGACCCCCGCGACGGACTCAACGTGCTCGACGGGCTGATCGGCATGAACCTGTTCGCTGACCGCGACCTGGTGATCAATCCCCAGAGCGGCAACCCCTACCTGGGCGTCAGCGATTCGGTCCTGGCCACGCACACCTGGAGCGCCCCCGGCCTCAACGGCGACTGGGCCACCACCACCAACTGGTCCACCAACGGCACACCCGCCATCACCTGGATCGCCGAGGTGGTCAATCCTGCCGGCCAGGCCCGCAACGCCAACATCAACGCCAACTCCCAGGTCAACTACCTGCACGTGGCCGGCAACGGCGCCGCCATGGACGTGCGCATCAACGGCGGCTCGAAGCTGACCATCTTCAACGCCGCCATCATCGAAGACGACGGCTACGTCACGCTCAACGACAACAGCAGCCTCGACGCCCTGTCCGTCGAGCTGCGCGGCGGCACCCTGCGCGGCAGCGGCACCGTGGCTGGTGAAGTCATCAGCCAGGGCACCATCTCGCCGGGAAGCTCGGCCGGCCTGATCACCATCCAGGGCAGCTTCGATCAACTGGCCCAGGGCACGCTCGAGATCGACATCGGCGGCAACACACCGATCACGCAGTACGACCGGGTCGCGGTCAGCGGCCTGGTCACCGTCAACGGCACGCTCGATGTGGACCTGTTCAACGGCTACACGCCCTACCTGCACCAGTTGTTCACCATCATGACGGGGCAGGACATCACCGGTGAATTCGCCACCGTCAACTCCGTGTTCGCCGTCGATGTGATCTACAACAGCACGTCCATCGTGCTGCGCTCGCTGGCCGGCGTGCTGTTGGGCGGCGACGCCAACTACGACGGCCAGGTCAACCTCGCCGACCTGCAGATCCTCGGCGACAACTGGCAGGGCACAGTCACCGCCTACGAAGACGGCGACTTCAACGGCGACGGCCAGGTCAACCTGGCGGACCTGCAAATCCTCGGCGACAACTGGGGCATCGGCACCTCGCCCGACCTGAGCTTCGATGAGGCGCTGCTGGCATCCGGGCTGAACATCCCCGAGCCCGCCACCATGTTGCTGCTGTTCGCCGCCTCCCCCGCCCTGCTGCGCCGCACCCGCCCCCGGACCTGATCACGGGGCGAGGCGTGCTTCAGCACGCCGGGTCATGCATCAACACAGACTGAAGCCCACAGATTCAATCCGTGGGCTTCGCTGCTTTCGGCGCCTTGGTTACACTGACCACCATGAGCGGCGCCGCACAACTCGACGTCACCGGTTACGGCATCAGCCAGGATCAGCTCCCACCGCTGGATCACGGCCCGATCGATCTGAACGCCTGGTTCGATCGCCCGGCGCCGATCGAACTGGAGATCGGCAGCGGCAAGGGAACCTTTCTCATCCAGCACGCCCCGCAGCATCCGCAGACCAACTTCCTGGGCATGGAGTATGCCCGGGCCTACTGGCGACATGCCGCGGACCGCATTCGTCGCCATCAGTTGGCCAACGCCCGCATGCTGCACTGCGAAGCGACGATGTTCCTGCGCAACTTCGTGGCGGCCGGCGCCCTGGCTGCCATCCACGTGTACTTCCCCGACCCCTGGCCAAAGAAGCGCCATCACAAGCGGCGGCTGATCCAGGAATCCACGCTGCGCCTGTTCCATCGCGCACTGGTCAGCGGCGGATGGGTGCACCTGACCACCGACCATGCGGACTATTTCCAGTGGATGGAAACGGAGGTCGCCAAGGTATCGGACCTTTTTGAACTAGGCCCGTTCCAGCCGCCGACCTCGGCCGGTGAAGGCGAACTGGTGGGCAGCAACTTCGAGCGCAAATATCGCCGCGAAGGGCGGCCGTTCTTTGCCATGTCATTGCGAGCTGTCATCGTCAACCCGTGTCTGTTGTGAGCGATTGACACCTCGACGCCCGGATGCGTTATCATGGTCGTTCACAATTCCCCTGGGAGACCCACCATGACCACTATGCTTCGCTTCAGTCTGTTGATCCTTATTGCCGCCGTCGCCCTGGCTGGTTGCAAGTCCACCCCGGCTGAATCCTCCGACGACTCGATGGCAATGTCCTCTGCGATGAACACGCCCGCTGAGCCGGTCGCCATTGTCAAGACCATGTCCGCGGACCAGAGTGATCTGCCCCACGGCGGCATCTGGCTGATCACCTCGAAGAAAGAGCTGGAAGCCTGCGGCTCGCAGACCTTGAAAGACCTGAAGGTCGATCTGTCCAAGCAGGACCTGGTGGTCGTGGGCCTCGGCCCGCAGCAGTCGGCTGGATACTGGGTGCGCATCAACGCCATTCAGAAGGTCGGCGACACGCTCTACGTGCAGGGCTGCGCCAACGCTCCCGCGGCGGACAGCCCCACCGCCATGGTGACCAGCAGCCCCTACTGCGCCGCGCTGATCGCCAAGACCGGCGCCAACGCAGCCTGCAACGACATCACCGCGGTCACCGGCAAGAATCCCCCGGCCGATCAGTAAAGGCGACAAGACACCCATCAATCCGGCGGGGGCGGCGCGACGGCTCACGCCGCGGCGCGGTTATGGTTGTTGCTCGCCTTCGGGCAGCAGGAAGTTGTCCTTGCGCACGTCGCAGCCGTCCACTTCCACCACGGACAGCGACTCGAACTCCTCGGCGCACAAGTTCAGGGTTTCTCCCGGCGCGTCGTCGCAGTTGAGCCGGGCGGGATCGTTGATGATCTGCACCACGGGGCGGCAGGGCTGCTCGGGATGATGGTCGATGCACACCGCAAAGCGCCGGTCGCTCAGGCGCACGATCGAACCGGGCGGATACGGCGGCGCGATGGTGAACAAAGCGGCCAGCGTGCTGGGATCGAACTGCTCGATCAGCGGCTTGCGACGCAGGGCTGCCAGAGCGCGCACGGCCGGCTGAGGCTTGCCGCCGAGGGGATGACGCAGGCGATCGTACTGATCCGCCAGGGCGACGATGCGGGTGAAGATGTGGATGCGGTTATCACAGAGAACGGGATAGCCGCCGCCGGACCAGCCCGAGCCGTCGTAGCGCTGGTGGTGGTGCAGCAGGATGTTGGAGACCGTCGGCTCCACCTGCTCGCGGACCAGGCGATAGCCGAGGGTGGTGTGCTCACGATAGACCGGGTCCGATTCATCGCCGGTGTTCTGGTAGTGCTCGCGGACATCGTCGGGCAGCATGGTGATGCCGATGTCGTGGAGCATGGCACCCAGGCCGAGGCTGCGCAATTTCTTGGCCCGGGCCGGGGCGACGTGCTTGCGTTCGCGCACGATGTAGCCTTCCAGCTTCAGGCCCATCAGCAGGGCCAGGTACATCACGGCACTGCTGTGGCGCATCAGGTCGTTGGAGTCGCCGGCAATGTCGCCCAGGAACACGGCCGTGGCGGGATTGCTGATCAACTGCTGGATCAGTTCGCCGATGCTCTGGGTGTACTGATCGTAGTCCAGTCGGGCGGTGGACTCGGTCTGAAGTTTCTCGAAGGTGCTGCTGATCTGTTCGACCACGGCCGCCTGCTTCTGGATGGTGGCCGGATCGATGAACTTTTCCAGGAAATTGAGGCTGGGATAGCGCACCCAGACGTGGCGGATGCCCAGCTCGCTGAGCCGACCGAGTACTTCCGCGGTCATCTCGTAACCGACGCGCAGCAACACCTTTCCGGGTGCAGCCGGATTGGGCACCGGCAGAGCCAGACTCATCCCCGGCCGGGCATTACGCACATCGACACGAAGCATCTCTGGCCAGCTTATCGACCACCAGCCCAAGATAATTGAGTTTCGCACTATTCAACCGACAATCGTGCATCTTGCATTGATCGCACGGCAACGCTGAATGATCCTCACGCCTTCAGCGCGCCCAGGCCGCGCTTGCGCCGCAATTCGTTGACATGTTGCAGGGCCTGCGGCTGGCCGGCCAGGAATCGCAGCAATTGCGTGCTGCTGACCGCCAGGGCCGCGGCCGCCCGCCGCACGTCGCCGCGCTGCTGGGTCACGTGGTCCAACGCCTCAGCCAACATGGCGGGGTAATCCGTGTGCCGGGGATTGCAGGCGATGCGGCCGTCACGGGCGCGCTGCGTCCACATAGCACTGGGCAACTTGCGGGCGGCGCGATACTCCAGAGCCAGCTTGACGCGCAGTCGAAACACGGCGGCCGATAAGTTCTGTGCCTGGCTGGCGCGCTCCCGTGCCGCAGCCTCGATGCCCGTGGGCTGATGCCTGATCCGCACCGCGGTCTGCACCTTGTTGCGGCGTTGCCCGCCCGGGCCCGAGCCGCGACCGTGCGTCACCTCACAGTCACGCAGCAAATCGTCCGATGACAAGTCGGCGGGATGCGCGACAGAACTCTCGGGGGGCGCGGAGGATGCCCGGCATGCTGAAGCACGCCTCGCCCCGGAAGATGCATCGGGGTGGTAAGGTTGACCTTCCGGGGGCGGGGCTGGCGGCCGGGTGGGCATGACCCTATCGTATGCGTTTGGACGATTTACGGCTGGGATGACGTCGGGTGGCCCAATCCAAACAACCTTTGCTGAGCAAGCTCGACCAGCAGATGGCCGCCCACGTCTGGTACCCGCGTCTGCTGCCGTTTTTTGTTTACATCAGCTTTCTCGCCCTCATCGGGCTCGATGGGTTGTTGGCTCGTCTGGCGAGCATGACCGCCAGGGTGGCGCCGCTGAGCCATGCGTTTTCAGTCGCGGCGGAGTTGTGGCGTCATCCGCTGGTTTACCCGCTGATGTATGTGGCCCAGTGCACGGTGGTGCTGTGGCTGCTGTGTCGCTATCGCAAGCTGACACCGGAGCTGAAGCTGTCGTTCCACTGGCTGGCGGTGCCGGTGGGCGTGTTCGTGCTGGTGGCGTGGGTGGTGCTGGGCTGGATGATGGCCGGTGAATTCAGCCAGCGCTGGCAGGCGTTGATGGATGGCCAACTGCTCGGCTCACTGTCACCGAAGGCAGCCGAGGCGGACTTCCGTCTGCCGCAGAACATGGGCTACACCATGGGCTGGACCGCACTCATTCTGCGACTGGCGGGCATGTCCATTGTGGTGCCGATGTTCGAGGAGATGTTCATCCGCTCGCTGATGCTGCGCGGGCTCAGCGACCGGCGCAGGACGTGGATCGGGCTGCAGCAGTTGTTCTGCGATCTGCCGGTGATCGGCGAATGGTTCATTCACACCAAGGCCGGCGAACGCGCCAGCCGGCACCCAGCGGTGTTCTCGCCCATGTTCGTGGAGACGCCGCTGGGCAAGCTGACGGTGTTCGGCGTGTGCGCTTCGACGCTGGTGTTCATGTTCAGTCACGTGTTCCGCGACTGGCCGGGCGTGTGGGTCTGCGGCATCTCCTACTGCCTGCTGCTGGGTTACACCACGCGCAACGGCAAGGACCAGGCGCGCGGGCTGGGACCGGTGATCTGGGCCCACGGCATCACCAACGCCCTGCTGTGGGTGTACACCATCTACAGCGGCGATTGGCAGTTCCTCTAAGCAATCAACTCAGCAGGTTACGTCGGCTGGCGAACAGTTCATCCAGCCGCGCTCGCAGCGGGGGTGTTGTCTGCGGATCGTCCAGTTGCGCTGCCGTTGCGGTCAGCAGTTTCACCAGGTTGGTGAAGTCCGTTACGTCGATCGATTCGGGGGCGATGCGCTGCGTGTCGGAGTTCATGTTGTGATAGTTGCGCAGCGGCAGGCACAGACACGCGGCGGTGTAGCCCATCTCCTGGTAGGCCGTGGCTTCGCAGGTGCCGCCGGTCATCAGCTTGCGTTGCCAGTTAAACGTTTTGTCACGTGCAGCGAGTTGGGCGGCGATCGCTCCCAATTGCCGGGTCAGTTGCGGATCGAACGTGCTGGCGCGATCGCCCACGCGCACGATCGGGCCGCCGCCGAGCGGTGAGTCGGCGAAGCTGCGCGAGTTCTCCAGCACCACGATCCGCGCCCGTTTGGGAATCAGCTTGCTGCGACAAACGCCCAGCGCGCCGATGAATCCCACTTCCTCGGCCCGGGTCAGGAGCACGCCCACTTCGGTCGCGGCTGCACGCTTGAGCAGTTGCCCAAAGGCCGACAGTGCGGCCGCCACACCCGCGAGGTTGTCGCAGGCCGGTGCGTGCAATCTGCCGCGGCGAATCACCGACGGGGGCAGAGCCCATGTCATCACATCGCCCGCCGAAGCGTTGGGTGTTTGAGTGAACTTCACAGCCACCACACGATCGCTCTTGGGACCGTTCGGCCGCGACATCCGCACGATCCGCCCGCGCTGCGGCGCGTTGTCACCGTGATGCAACAGGACGGCGCCCTTGAAGTACGCATCGTCCACGCCGCCGCGGAACTCGGCCGTGACCTGCCTGCCCGTGACATCGGTCACCACGAAGGCGGGGTGATCCATGTGGGCGGCGAAGATCAGCGGCCTGTCCAGCTTCGCCCCCCGCCGCTGCAGCAGCAGATTGCCGAAGCGGTCGCGCTTGATCGTCACCGTTTTGCGACGCCTGATCCAGCGCTCGATGTAAGCGATCACCCGCTGCTCGCGCCCGGAGGCGGTGGGCAGGCTGGTCAGCTCCAGTAAGAGTTTTTCCGCTTGTCGGTCCATGCACTACGATGTTAGCTGACTGCCATGAGTAACGCCGAACTGAACAACCTGGCCATCGATGCCGCGGATGTGCGCGTGCAGCGGTTGAACACCGTCATCCTCGACGGAGTGAGTCTGCGATTGCAGCGCGGCAGCTACTGCGCCATCCTCGGGCCCAACGGCTGTGGCAAGACCACCTTCGCCCGCACACTCACCGGCCAGATGTTCGTCACCAGCGGCACGGTGCGCGTGCTGGGCGAAACGCTCGGCCAAACCGACATCCGCGCCCTGCGCCGCCGCATCGGCGTGGTCAATCCCACCACCGATGCGGCCGGGGTGCATGTGACCGGGGCGGTGGTGGATGCGGACCTTTCCGCCACCGAGGCGGTGGTCACCGGGTTCTTCGCCACCGTGGGCCTGTATGACCGACCAACCGACCAGCAGCACCAGGCCGCCCGCCACATGCTCGACATCGTGGGTTTGTCACACCGCAAGGACCATCGCTTCGGGCTGCTCTCGACCGGTGAGCAACGCCGCGCTTTGATCGCACGGGCCCTGGTGAATCAGCCGCAGCTTCTGATCCTCGATGAACCCACCGCCGGGTTGGACCTGGCCGGGCGGGAGCAGGTGCTGGCCACCATCGAGCGCATCTGCCACCGGCCCGATCCGCCGGCGGTGATGATGATCACCCATCACGTGGAGGAGCTTTCCCCGCGCACGGATGCGGTTTATCTGATGAAGCAGGGCCGATTCATTGCCCAGGGCCCGCCCCGGGAGATCATCACGCCGGAGTTGTTGACGCAGACATTCGGGTGCAAGGTTTTCGTCCGCCGCACCCATGGCCGCTGGTGGCTGGAGGTGCTGCCGGAGGCCTGGCTGGATTTGTAGGGAATTTTAGAATTTAGATTTTTGATTTTTGATTTCGCAAGCGTGGTTCTGAACACATGCTTGAGCCGTGGCCTATCAATCAAAAATCTAAATTCTAAAATCTAAAATCCAACCTCATCGCCTATACTCCAGCCCATGAACCAATCCCCCCCCCTTGTCGGCATCGTGATGGGCAGTGCCTCGGACGCCCAGGTCATGCGCCAGTGCGCCAAGACGCTCGAGGAGCTGGGCATCGGCTATGAGATGAAGGTCTGCAGCGCCCACCGCACGCCGCAGCGGGCCCATGATTATGCCACCACGGCGGCCGCCCGGGGGTTGAAGGTGATCATCGCCGCGGCTGGGATGAGCGCCCACCTGGCGGGGGTGATGGCGGCCCTGACCCACCTGCCGGTGCTGGGGGTGCCGATGGAGGGCAAGCTGGCGGGGGGGCTGGACGCCCTGCTTTCGACCTGCAACATGCCCAAGGGCATCCCGGTGGGCACCATGAGCCAGGGCTCGCATGGGGCGGTCAATGCAGCCCTGTTCGCGGCTGCGATCCTGGCCACCAGCGACAAGGCCCTTGAACAGCGTTTACTGGCCTACCGCGAAAAGCAGACCGCTGCGATCCCCGAGGAACCGCCGCAGGGCTGAGGACGTATACACGTTTAGCCGCGGAGCTTGCTCCGCTTTCCGGGGGTTGGGCGAGCAAGCTCGCCCGCTAAACTTGCGTGTGGGGAGCCGTGTCTTTTCCTTTGGTTCAATAAGTGTTTACAATGTGTGCCGTATGACGATGTACCGTGCCAGAGCAAGGCGGCAGGTCAAGGGACGCTGTGTCCGCTGGTTGAAGTCGATCTCCGCCTATTGACCCTTGGAAGTGGGCCGATAGATGGCCCCAACGATTCCCTGCCCCGCCAGGCTGCCTGTCAGCCCTACGGGAGCATGCAGTATTGCCTATGTCTGACTACCCCCTCCTGTCCAGCGTCCACGGCCCGGCCGAACTCAAAGCCCTCAATCTCGAACAGCTTGAGCAGCTCGCCAGCGAACTGCGCCGCTGTATCTGCGATCAGATCAGCCGCACCGGCGGGCACTTCGCCAGCAACCTGGGCATCGTCGAGCTGACCCTGGCCCTGCACTACGTGTTCGACTTCGCCTCCGATCGGCTGATCTTCGACGTCGGGCACCAGTGCTATCCCCACAAGCTGGTCACCGGCCGGCAGGACCTGTTTGCCCGGCTCAAGCTCAAAGGCGGCATGGCGGGCTTCCCCGACCCGGCCGAGAGCGATTACGACCTGTTCAGCGTCGGGCATGCCGGGGCGTCCATCTCCACGGCCGTGGGCCTGGCCCGCGGTGATGCGGCCGTGGGCGAAGGCAGCAGGCGGGTGGTGGCGGTCATCGGTGACTCCTCCATCGTCAACGGTTTAGCGATGGAAGGCCTCAACAACGCCGGCACCCTCAACCGCCAGTTGCTGGTGGTGCTCAACGACAACGGCATGGCCATCGCCCAGCCCCAGGGAGCCATGGCCCAGTACTTCGATCGCGTCCGCGTCTCATCGACCTTCGGCGAGGTCAAAAAGCGCGGCAAGGAGATCCTCGAACGCCTGCCCGGCGGGTCCATCCTCGAAGACCTTTACCACCGCGGCTCAGAGATGCTCCGCTCGGCTATCGCCACCGATCACCTGTTCGAGCACATGGGCATCGCCTGCATTGGCCCCATCGACGGCCACGACCTGCGCACGCTGATCGACCTGTTCAACGAGGTCAAGCAGATCGAGCGGCCGATCCTCATCCACGCCAAGACCATCAAGGGCAAAGGCTACGAGCGGGCTGAGGGCGATCCGTTCCGCTTCCACGCCCCAGGGCCCGACAAATTCGTCACCAGCGACTGCGCCATCGAGAAAAAGCCCAAGGGCAAAAGCTTCACGGCCGCATACGCCGACGCCATGATCGACCTGATGGGCCGCGATGACAAGATCCACGCCATCACGGCGGCCATGCCTGATGGAACCGGTCTTGACAAAGTCGAACCCCACTTCCCGGGGCGCGTCATCGACTGCGGCCTGGCGGAAAGCCACGGTATGGCAATGGCGGCCGGGATGGCCCGCAGCGGGCTCAAGCCGTTCTATGCGGTTTACTCGACCTTCAGCCAGCGGGCGTTCGACCAGGTGTTCCAGGAAGTGTGCCTGCAGCACCTGCCGGTGCGGGTGTGCATGGACCGGGCGGGTTACGTCGGCGGCGACGGCGCTCCGATGCACGGGTTTGCGGACATCGCGATCTATCGCCTGTTCCCCGACGCCGTGGTGATGGCCGCCAGCGATGAACCGAACCTGCGGGCGGCCCTGGAGTTCATGCGGACTTATGACAAGCAGGCCAGCTTCGTGCGCTACCCGCGCGATGTGGTGCCCGCCGAGCCGATCCACAGTGAAGTGCCGCCGTTTGAGCCGGGCAAGGCTCTGCTGATGCGCAGGCCTCGCACCGAGCAGCCCGACCTGGCGATTCTGGCTTACGGCTTCCCGGTCTATGCCGCCGACGCCGCCATGCGCGATCAGTTGCAGCCGCAGGGCTACGACATCGCCCTCTACGACGCCCGCTTTGCCAAGCCGCTGGACATTGAACTGGTGGCCGACCTGATCGAGCGCAACATTCCGATTCTGACCATCGAGGACCACGGCTACGCCGGCGGCTTCGGCAGCGCGGTGCTGGAAGCTGCCAACGAGCGCGGGCTGGACACGCGACTGATCCATCGCCACGCCATGCCGCTGCAGTGGTTCCGCCACGACTCACGCAATGGTCAGCTTGCCGACGCCGGCCTCGACGCTGCCGGCATCGCCCGCAAGGTGCGCAGCGTGTTGGATGCTGTTCACGTGGCTGCCGAGAAAGCTGCCGAGAGCACGCGGGTCTGAACAAAATCAATCACTTGTGCCCCTGCGGCGGTTTTTCGCCCAGGTACTTGTTGCGCACGGCTGTCTCCAGGTCGATGTCGTTGATGTTGGCCAACGTGCACAGCCAGGCCAGCACGTCGGCGAACTCGCCGGCCGGGTCGGAGTCGCCGGAGGTGTTGCCGCCTTCGCCGGCCGCCTTGTGCAGCGCGGTGGCCAGCTCGCCGATCTCCTCGACCAGCCACATGAACGTCTTGGGCGTGCCGCGGGCAGCGTCGGTTTTGTAGTAGCGGTCGCGGATGTGCTGCTGAAGCTGGCGCAGCGTCATGTCGGAGGTTGCGGGATTGCCGGGGGCGGATCGGCTGGTGGGCCGGTCCTGGCTGGGACTTTGTGCATTTCCAGAGTTGCTGGTCATCTGCACATGGTAGCAGTCCACTCAGGGACTGGAAGCGGTTTGCTCCGACAGCGGCGCGGGCGGCTCGAATTTCGCGGTGCCCACCGCCACATTGAACTGCACCAGCAGGCCGTTGTCGCCTTCGAAGTAGTAGGCAAACGACCGGCCGTCGTGCACGGTGGTGACCAGCATGGCGACGCTGCGATTACGTGGATTGTTGGTGGTCGTGCGCTCGACCAGCACGTCGCCGCTGCGCACGGGATGGGCCAGGGTCACCACCTTCAGCGTGTCGTCAGCCTGCAATACGTGCTGCTCGAAATCCACCCGGCGCTGATCGCGGAACTGCTGATACACCGGGTCGTTAAGATCCACCGCCTCCGGCCCGACCGTCACGCCCGCCATGGCGGCCATCTGTCCCCGCGACATGTGCCGCACCAGTTGGCACCACTTCTTGAACGGATGATTGTCATCCACCGTCATCTGCGGCAGATCGTCCAGCCAGGTCAGCACCGGCTCGGTCGGCACAGTGGACATCTGCGGCGGCTGCGGCAGCGGCGGAAGCAAACTGGTCTGGCCTGCGGCCGCCATCGGCGCGGTTGGTTCAACAGACTCAGCGGGCTCCGTCGAGGACGGTTCCTGAGATTGCGGGGTCGCATCGGAAGAAACGGCCGATGCGTTGTCCGGGGATGTCTCGGCGCTCGACTGCGGAGCAGTCGGTGTCGAGGACGCACTGGCCATCGCGGCTGGAGACTGCACCGGTGGTGAAGGCGCGGCCGCGGGTGGAACCGCCGGCGTGGGCGGCGCGGTCTCGACGACGGCCGGGGGCTGCTCCAACGTCGGGCGATAGTCGATCACATATTTCTTGATCACGATCCAACCGACCTGGGCGCAAACCGCCAACATCACCACCGCGATGCCCGCCTTGACCAGCAGCGGACCGTAAGAGGTGTCCACCACCAGGGCCTTGGTTGAAACCAGTCCACCGGGGCCGCGACTGGTGGCCAGGCGAGACTGGGCGCGTGCCATGATTTGCTCGCGCATCTTGTTGTATTGGGCATCGTTGATCTTGCCGTTGCGATAGCGCTCGCTCAACAGGCGCAACTCTTCCTGCTGCTGCCTGGCGATGCCCCCGTGTTCATCCATGCCTGACATGTGGCCCCCATATCTCAGCGCAGAACGATCGCTGACGCAGACTTGCCCCCTCCTGACACTGGCAAATTGGCGACCGCCATTATACCAGCCCCCGGCCCGGTCCCGTGTCGCATTTGTGCGAATTAACTTTCTTGGCGCACCGTGGCTGAGTATCCCAACTGCTCTACGGCCGCCACCAGGCCCGCCGAATCGACTTGCTGGCCCTGGACCACGGCTTTCTTGCCCGCCAGATCCACATCCACCGAAACGACGCCCGGCTGCTGCCGCAACGCTGCGGCCACCGCTGACGCACAATGCGAACACGTCATTCCTAAGACGTTCAATACCGTCTGATGTTCACGGTCATTCACCGTTTTTTCTCCAGAATGTGACTTTCGCGCAAAAAAGAATGATCCCGCCAGCACCGCCAATAACGCGGCCGCGCTGAGGTGGTTCAACCCGTTGCCGGCCGCCGTGGTGTGCTCGTGATACACATCAGGTAAATGCAGCGGCATCGCTGAACCCAGCGCGTCGATGCCGTAGCCCGCCGCCAGCGCCGTCGCGGCCGTCACCAGCAGATACAGGATCGCGCTGCGCTTGCCCAGCAGTTTCCAGGTCACGCCGATGGTCGCTGCGTTGGTGGCCGGCCCCGCGATCAGGAACACCAGCGCCGCGCCGGGCGATGCACCCAGGTGCATGAACGCCACCGCCAAAGGAATCGAACCCGTCGCGCAAACGTACAGCGGCAGGCCGATCACCATCATGGTCAACAGCGCCAGCAATCCACCCCCCAACCATTTGGATGCCACGTTCGGCTCGATCAGGCCCGTCAACAAACCCGCAATGAGCACGCCGATCAGCAAGTGCACCGCAATGTCGCGCGGCAAAGTCACAAAACCATAACGCAACGCCTGGACGGCGCGATTGCCCTGCTGGCCACCATCCGTGGAGCAGCAACTGCCGCCCGCGCATGAAGACTGGACCGGCTCATCATTGCTGACCTTGGCATCATCCTTTTCGCCCCACAGATCGATCATCAAGCCGCCCACGATACCGCTGACCAGCGCCACCACCGGCCGAATCACCGCCAGCACCGGCCCCAGCAATGCATACGTGGCCAGGATTGAATCCACACCTGTCTGCGGCGTCGCCAACAGAAACGCGCTGGTCGCACCGCGACTGGCGCCCTGCCGCCGCAACCCCGCGCTGACCGGGATCACCCCGCACGAACACAACGGCAGCGGCACACCCAGCACCGTTGCTTTGAGGATCGGCCCTATCCCCCGTCCCCCCAGATGCCGCGACACCCAGGCCGCCGACACCAGCACCGACATCGCCCCCGCAATGGCAAAGCCCAACAGCAGGTACGGCCCCATCTCACCCAGCACCAGCCAGCAGTTCCACACAATGTTCGTCAACCAATCCATACACCAAGTGTAGGCAATTGCCGGCCTGCCCGGTGGGCGTGGTCTGCCGGGGTCTGACAGAGAGCAGTCCATCTTCCTTCGCACTGCGCGACTTTTTCGGATTCAGATCGTTCTTGCCTGCGTGCGAAGGTAAAGCCCGCGCCAAACGTATAATGCCTCGGCAAAGGGGGCTACATGCCAATGGACCATTGGGCCACCCCGATCTTCAGCATCGTGTTGGCGCCTGGGCGGGTCTTGCCATGACCCGCCGACGAGCCAGAGAACCATACCTGCAACCTTCCGGAACTCACGTGTGATGACAGACCTTCGCGAACTGGCCGCATCCATGCACTGCTGGGAGCCGCGCTCCGACACCAACGACTTTCAACGTCGTGCCCGTTTACTTCAGGCCATGTGGCGCCAAGAGCACGGCATGCCCATGGGTGAATACCGTGGCAAGCTGCGGGGGTCGCATTTGGCGATGCCCTGGGCGAAGCAATCCCTGGCCAACTTTATCTCGGAGGATGCGAAGGAGGTCGTGCGCAACACGCTCGATGGGGGTAAACGGCAGAAGGGAAGCCTGATTCGGCCCGATCGCATGTATGGCAACCTGCTCTCCAGCCAACCACTGGCGTTTAATCTCTTTGGCCCACTGCAGCGGAATCTTGATTTAGCCACTTCGGTCTTCGCACAGATGCTGCCCCGGCGCTGCGCACGTGTCACGAAAATCGCCTTCGAATTTTCGCCCGGGCGCAAGGATGTCAGATACACCCACGATGGGTCAGCGTTTGATGTCTGCGTCTGGTTCGACACGCCAGAAGGCGGGCGCGGCTTTACCGGTATCGAGGTGAAATACCACGAAAACCTGAACGAAGAGGCCGACGACCACCGCCGCCGCTACGACGAAGTTGCGACAGCGATGGGATGTTTCCGGCCGCAAGGACGTGAGCAGCTTCGTTGCAGGCCGTTGCAGCAGATATGGCGGGACCATCTTCTTGCCGGTGCGTATCGCCTGGTCGATGGCTTTGCGGACGGGATCTTCGCGTACCTTTGTCCGGCAGACAACCCCGCGTGCAACGATGCCATCGCCCAATACAGGAGTTGTCTTGTCAATCAGGACTCTTTCGCCCACTGGTCGCTGGAATCCTTTGTTGAGGCGGTTCAATCCAACACCGCTCAATCCTGGGTCCGGGAGTTTTCCGAACGCTATCTGGCCTTCGACAAACTCGAGGCGCTGCTCGAGCAGAAATCGGCCGGCAGCAGTATGACCTGACACAACAGCGCCCGATGATGTCTGCAGCCTGCTGGTGCACATACCATTCTTGCGCATGAGAATGGAGCGGCCCGAATCAACTTCGATTCTCAAAGAAAGCGAAGTGCGGGTTGATCGCCTCCCATTTCTGATATGCACCCGCTGGTGCTTGGTGGCGGAACGGGGTTTGTGCTTCTCAGTATTGGGATATGCGTGACGAATCTTGAATGACTCTACATTCGCGCCGCATCACCACGTCCAACCACAACAGAATCTGGAAATGTTCTTCTGTTGCATCAGAGCCGCTCGAAGGTACAAGGGCGCGTCTCGCCGCATGGATAACGCGGCACGATGTTTGCAAGATGCCAGCACACCGCTTGGAGTCGGTGTGGGGTTCCCGCCATAAAGAAAGATGCACGTCCGTCGTTGGACGCGCGCTGTTCGATTCCCGTTCCATTGAGAAAGTGGGGTGTTTGTGTTCAGATCCAGGACCATCTGTCACTGGCTGTCCGCAGTGGGTCTTGCCCTGGTGCTAACCGGTTCGCCTGCCATGGCCAAGCCGGGTTGGGGCACGTGCAGTAACTCGGGCTGCCACACGTCCACCAGGTCCGCGGTGAACGTGCTGGGCCACAACGGCACAGCCAATCCTGCCGGCGGCATCGGCAACCTCAAGTCTTACGACGTTCTGCAGGGCGCTTCCGTTTCCCTTCAGGCAGCAACCTCCGGCATCACCGGCAAATACGCGGTCGCCATCTACGGGGTACAGGATGTCAGCGGATTCACCGCCGACGCCGGCTGGACCAACTACACCACGCGTTACACCACCGCGGTCATCAGCACATTGGGCACCCAATCATTCCAACTCGGCGTCGCCTCTGACCTGTCGCCCGGGTATTACCCGCTCGAATTCATGTCCGCGGGCACCGGTGGCAGCAAGTGGAACAGCGCAGAACAATTCTACGTGCACGTCATGCCAACCCAGATCCCCGAGCCCGCGTCGCTGATCACGCTGGCGGGCATGAGCAGCCTGGTGGTTCTTCGCCGACGACGCAAAGGCCGCCTGAATTGATGAAATGTCCCCCGACATAGTGCCACGCGTTAAACAATGCGGTGCACACGCCAATCACCGGCTCAGTGTCGTCACTCGGCGCTGAGCCGGTGTGCTTGATGCAGTGAATCACAATCGTCCAGACGTCGCGGGTGTTTGCCCATATCGTGATTAGTTCAACTTATTGGGCGACCGGGTTCACCTGCATGCCGGACGACATCGGGATGTCAGCGACATATCGCTTGCCGTCGGTCGTAACCTCGATGCGCAGTCCGTTCTCACTGCTGCTGATCAGCTTGGCCGCGTCTTGGGCTGTGCTGGCGCTGGAAACCACCGCAGGCTCCGGCCTGGTCATTGGCGATGGATCGATGGCTTGACCGCTGTGATACCTCAAGGCAGAATGTGCAATTGCAATCATCTTGAAGGTATGCATCGTTGCTCTTTGGGCTATTCTCGCCCGCGCCCATCGTTCCTTCAATCTGCCAAGACCATTGCCTGGACAAGGAGTTCATGTGTTCATCATTTCAGGATTATTGTTTCTGGCAGTGTTCGCAATTGAACCGGGCGACCACAACAAACGTGTGGACTTCACCAGTGAGACCGGCATGACGCTGGCGTCAACCCCGGCCGGGAGCGACCTGGCGCCCACCGATCTATGGCGGCCGGACATCTTTGACTTTGTAGACAAAAAAGCAGGTGATTTCAGCCTGCGCTATACCGTCAAGGACAGCGCTCAGGATGGTGTCGTCGGCCTGACGCCCGGCCCTTTCATTGAGTCATGGCCGCTATCTCCCGGCCACGCGCTCTGCCTCTGGATCAAGGTGGATCATGCGGAGAATGCTCAAGCGTGGGGTTTGACGCTGGTGGATTCTGCGAATCGGCGCATCTCTGCACCGTTAGCTGATTTCGCGGCCAATGGTCAATGGCAGCAATACCAGATCGATCTCGCATCTTTCGCCGGTGACAATGATTTCGCTTTTGATGCCGCGCGGGCGATCCAGTTTGACCGCCCGTTGCCCACCGGCTGCTGCATCCGGCTGGATGATGTGTATTTTCAGGGTCCGGCCGGTGATGTGTTGGGCGTCACGGATAAAACCTACGAGCAGCGAATAGCAGAAGCCCACGCAACGCGGCCGGCTCGTGTTGAAGCCGGCATGCGGATTTCCGCACTTGGGGAAGGTGATGGCCTGTTCAACAACCAGTTCGCCCGGTTGTGGCTGAACCAGGATGTCGATGCGGTTAACCGTGAACTGCTGTCAATCCTCACGTCAACCGAACCGGAAGTTCAAAAGAAGTACGGCACCAACAATTACTGGAACCTGCGGCTGAACGCCATGCTGTGCCGGTTGTACTTCCACTTCGGCAACAAGGGGCGAACCGCGCCGGGCAAACTGTACCCGGAAACGGAAAAGGCGCTGCTGGAACTGCTGTGGAAACGCATGCTGCACAAGAATGACATCCACCTGGCAAAGCAGAGCACATGGTGGTTGACCGGCAGCGAGAATCACGACATCAACGCCAAAGTCTCTGCGCTGCTCAGTTCGCAGATCTTCATGCACGAGCCGGACTTTGCCGATCGCGTTTATCCCGATGCCGGCACGGGCGGTGGTGATGGCTACTGGTTTTATCAAATGTACGGCGATGTGGGCGACCAGTACGCCGGCCCACCCGGACGAGCTGAGAAACAGATCACCGAGCCCATGCGCGCCGCGGATCATTATCGCGCCTGGGTGGATTACTGGAACGAATACATCACGCAGCGCGTGCAGAAAGGCTTTTTTGTCGAAGTCGCCGCATCGGGATACATGGGCTACACCATTCCGTACCTCATGGACATGTATGCCTACAGCGAAGACCCGCAACTCAAGCAGCGGGCCAAGCTGTTTATGGACCTGATCTGGGCCGAATGGGCGCAGGACCAGATCTCCGGCGTGCGCGGCGGGGCCAAGACACGCTGGAAACGCCACGGCACCAGCGAATCAACATGGGGTGCATCACGCTTCCTGCTGGGCGGCCCTTGCGATCTGACCAACAAGCTGGCGGCATTCGGCTACTGCGACTACGAACTGCCGCCGATCGTGTGGCACATCGCGCTGGACCGCGAGGGCAAAGGCTCTTTTGAATACATCTCGCGCAAGCCCGGCGAAGATCCGCTGCGCTGGCCCCGGCCGCTGGGCCTGGAACGCACACTGATGTGCGATACCGACTCGCGCTTCGTCCGCTACAGTTGGGTTACGCCGGATTACATCCTCGGCACGCAAATGGACCACCCCGCCGCCGTGCACAGCCATCTCAGCGCGTCCGGCCGCTGGCAGGGTGTCATGTTCAGCTCCGCACCCAACAGCTTCATCTCGCCCTGTGCCATCATTCCTGAACAGAACCACCGCGAGCAGCACTCGTACTACCGCAGCGTGCAGTGCCGCAATGTCCTGATCACGCAGCAGGCGCGGCGATGGTTCCAGCAGAACCCCGACTGGTTCCCTGCTGTGGACATGTGCGCCAGGCCATTTGCCGTCCAGTTCGCCGCTCCGTTCGATCGTCTCGAAGAGCGCAACGGATGGATCTTTGTGCTGCAGGGCAATGCTTGTGTTGCGGTGCGCGTGGTCAATGGCGACCCGGAGCCGGCTGCGGATGGAACCCCCAACACGACCGCCAACACCATGGAAACCAGGCTCAGCACCGACGTCGCCGAGTGGACCGAAGAAAAAAGATTCCTGATGCTCAAGGACAAATTCAGCGCCATCATCATGGATACGGGCCGGCTGTCCGACTATGACTCATTCGAAGCCTTTCAGGATGACGTGCTGGATAATCCGATCCACCTGATCAATACCGTTGTGCCCGGCTGGTACATCCTGCGCTATCGCGGCACCGGGCCCGATGCGCCGGAACTGTACTTCAACATGGCCAACTGCGAAATCCCGCAGATTGGCGGCACGCTCATCAACTACGAGCCGAATTTCACCTTCCAAAGCCCCTTCATCCACAGCGACTACAATGGCACCGTCGTTACACTGACCGCTGATGGTGACACCGCTGTGCTCGACTTCACGCCGCGTCAACCATAAGCGTAAATGCCCCGACGTATTGATTGTGCCGTTGTATTCAATAGATATCCACTGTCTCATACATAAGCCGCCTTATGCGACTATTCGGCCTGCATATCATCGATGTCCTGATTGTCCTGGCTTATCTGGTCGGGATGCTCTACATCGGCTTCCGCGTGTCGGCCGGCATCAAGAGCGAAGCGGACATCTACCTCGGCGGGCGCAAATTCGGCAAGCTGCTGCAATTCTTCCTTAACTTCGGGAACATGACCGACGCCACCGGGGCTGCCACCGTATCCACCGAAGTGTATCGCCAGGGCATTGCGGGAATGTGGATCGGCTTTCAGACCTTGCTGCTGACGCCGTTCTACTGGTTTGCCAACGTGTGGTATCGCCGCACGCGCCTCATCACCATGGCCGACCTGTTCGTGGATCGTTTTGACAGCCGCGGCCTTGCCGCAACATACGCTGCGTTCAACGTGCTGCTGGCGACATTACTGATCGGCGTGGGATACCTGGCGGCCTACAAAGTCAACTCCGCGATGCTCGTAAAACCCCCGGCCGTCTATAGCGCCGAGGAACGCATCATGGTCGACAACTATGCTGAATACCGACAACTTCAGCCCGACTATCTGGCGGGTAACCTCGGAGAAATGAAACAGGACCGTTATCGCGAGCTGGACAGCCTTTACAAACAGGGCCGGCTGCACTCCTATGTCTCCTACTTATCTCCGGGTGTTTTTTATCTGGCATACGGGACCGTCGTCGGCATCTATGTCATCATGGGCGGCCTTTGTGCAGCCGCCATCACCGACGCGGTGCAGGGGGTTCTGCTGATATTGTTCTCTGTCATGCTGGTGCCTTTGGGCCTGCTGCGGATCGGCGGAGTCGAAGAGCTGCACCGGCTTGTTCCGGAACGGTACTTCGAAATCTTCGGCTCGGTGACCATGAGCGACTATGCGTGGTACACCATCCTGGCCATTGCGTTCACCAGCCTGATTCAGATTTTTGGCTTGTTCGCCAACATCGCGGTGAGCGGATCGGCTAAAACAGAATTCGCAGCCAGGCTTGGCGCGGTGACCGGCGGGTTCAGCAAGCGATTGATGATTATCGCCTGGGCGTTTTGCGGCCTGATCGCTGTGGCGATGTTCGGGACGCACGGCGTCTCCGACCCGGATAACACCTGGGGGCTGCTCAGTTCGAGCCTGCTGTTCCCCGGCGCCATGGGATTGATGATCTCCGGCATGCTCGCGGCCAACATGTCCAGTCTCGATGCCGGCTCAATCAGCATCGCTGCCCTGTTCGTGCGCAATCTGTATCGCCCTCTGTTTCCAGAACGCAGCGAAGCGCACTATGTGCTGGCGGGGCGCATCGTGATGGGGATTGTCCTGTTGCTGGGCGGGCTGGTGGCGCTGTCGGTCAGTGGTGTCATTGCCCTGCTGACCAGCCTGATTACGCTTGGATCGCTTTTCGGCGCGGCCGTGCTGCTGATCTTTTTCTGGCGGCGCTTAACCGCGCAAGCGATTTACGTTGCTGTGGTGATATGGGTGATTGTGATGGGGGCCTTTCCAGTCGCCGCCCCTCATTTCGTGTCGATCCGCCAGTCCCCAGGACTGCTTGCACAGACCCGCGGGATTGTTCGCTCAGACCAGGAGAACGAGAACGGTGAGCAACACGTGATTCCCGGGCGGGCTGTCTATTTCGATGCCGTCGTTCGTTCGCGTCCGAGTGATGCAAGCTCTCCACTCGAAGGCGTGGGCAGGTTTCATGTCGAGGCATATCTGATCAGCCTGATCGGTGTGCCCGTGGAGCGATTCTCCGCGGCCGGCCTGGTCGCCACGCGCTGGGCGTTTGCCGGCGTTTTCCCGTTTGTGCTGATGATCGTGGTCAGCTATCTGACGCCGCGCACCCGTCGTGATCTGTTGGACCGTTTTTACGTGAAGATGAAAACGCCATCGCGGAGACGCCGGAACTTGATGAAATAGAACTGCAGAAGAGTTACGCCGATCCATCCCGGTTCGATCACCTGAAGCTGTTGCCGCGAACGGATTGGGAGATGTGCAAATGGGATCGTCAGGATATCCTGGGATTCCTGGCTTCCTGGGTGGTTGTTGCCGTTATACTCGGCTTCCTCTGGCTGGTGCTCAGTTTGGGAGCTGCCTGATACAGGTCGATGCTCGTCTGAACATGCATGACTGAAATTCGTAATCCCATTCTACCCGGCTTCAATCCCGATCCCTCGTTCATCCGGGTCGGCGATGACTACTTTCTGGCTACGAGCAGTTTTGAGTGGTTCCCCGGCGTGCCTATCTATCACTCGCGCGACCTGGTCCACTGGCGAATGATCGCGCATGCCTTGACGCGAACCAGTCAATTGCCCCTGGCAGGCGTGCCCGACTCCGGCGGTATCTGGGCGCCATCAATCAGCTATGACGATGGCACGTTCTATCTGCTCTACACCATCGTGCAGACCCATGGGGGACCGTTTAAGGACTGCCGCAACTACCTGGTCACGGCAGATGATATCGCCGGCCCGTGGTCCGAGCCGATCTATCTGAACTCGTGGGGTTTTGATCCATCACTGTTTCACGATGACGACGGCCGCAAGTGGCTGGTCAATGTGAAATGGGACTATCGCCCGGATCATCCGAGGTTCGGGGGCATTGTTCTGCAGGAATTCGATCCGGGACAAGGCAGGCTGGTCGGCCCGGTAACCAACATCCTGCGGAAGGAACCGTTGATCGAAGGCCCCAACCTTTACAAACGCAACGCGTGGTACTACCTGATGCTGGCTGAGGGCGGCACAAGCTGGAATCACGGCATTTCGATGGCGCGGGCAAAGGATATCTGCGGCCCGTACGAGCTCGATCCGCAGCCCATGGTCCTGACCAGCCGAAACAACGCCGATTTGACGCTGCAACGGGCTGGGCATGGCGAGATCGTCGAAACGCAGTCCGGCGAATGGTATCTCGCGCATCTGTGCGCGCGGCCGGTGCATCGTGAACGCCGCTGCCTGCTGGGACGCGAGACTGCGCTGCAGCGCGTGAAATGGACTGACGACGATTGGTTGAGACTTGATGGCGGCACGACGGAGCCCAAGGTCGTCGTACCCGCACCCCGTGGACTGCAACCGCACCCGTGGCCGGCGAAGCCCCAGCGAGATGATTTTGATGCCGCCACACTGGATATTGAATACCAGTCTTTACGTGAGCCAATCGATGAATCGTGGGCCAGCCTGAAGGTGCGGCCGGGTTGGCTGCAACTGCGGGGGCGAAGTTCGCTTGTGTGTCTTCATCAGAAAAGCCTGCTGGCCAAACGCATCACCTCATGGCACATGACCGCACAGACGCGCGTTGATTTCGAGCCGCGAGACTTCTCAACCGCGGCGGGGTTGATCTGCTACATGAACAGCGCGTCATTCGTGTATCTGGCCGTACGGAGAAGTGAGCAGGTCGGCAAACAGTTGTACGTGGGTGTTTGTGACGATGGAAACTACCGTGAGCCATACAGCGGCCGGCTTGCGATCGATGACTGGCGGGACATTCATTTGCGGGTGCAGATGAACGAGAATGAACTGCACTTCAGTGCCTCACAGGATGGCCGCAACTGGCGACGGCTTGAACCCGTCTTGAATCCAACCATTCTGTCCGACAACTATGGTCGACGCGGCGCATTTACTGGTCCATTCGTCGGCTTGTTCGCCATGGACCTGAGCTTCGAACGGGCGATGGCATACTTCGACTACTTCGAAGCAAATCAATGAGGGGTGGTGAGATTGCCTCGATGCCGTCATCACCGACCGGCCATCAGGCGAGCGAAAAGGAACGCTGCCGACGGGTTCAGACGCCAACGTCCACGTGATTACCAGCAACGCCGGCGGCCATCAAACGAGCCATCAACGACCAAGCCCCCCCGATCAGAGCAGTCTGGGATGGTTAGCCATGGTTCGTCAATCATTTTCTGGCGAATTTCTTTATCAGATGGCCCCATGAACATGTGGAAAAAACCAGAGCACCCCACAAAGCCCGACGGCCACGCGTCTGATGTTTAATCAATATTTTTCAATGGTTTACTGTTTTTGTGGCCCGCCAAAGCAACCCGCTTTCACGTGAAAGATCGTGCAGTTGTCCCGTGTTAGCGCCAATGCCACTTTAAAATATTTCCAAAAACGGGTGGTGGAGTCTATAATTAGAGCCAATCTTAATATTGGATGGATGGACGGGGATTGTAGCTACCTTATGTGATCTAGGGCGAGGGTGAGAAAACGACGCATTTACATCGTCATGCGAAATGATGATCCCTGCGCGCTCAGCGATGTGAATCACGAGCGCCGGGTGCTTTCGCTATTTGAAAAACACGGTGTGCCGCATGTTGCGGCGGTCGTGCCGCGCGTGGTCAGCGATCCGCACGACGATCGGCTCGATGAGTATTTCCCGCTCGACGGCAACCCCGACATGCTGGCCCTGCTCAGAGAATACCTGGCCAAGCCCGGTCTGCTGGAAATCGCACAGCACGGCGACACACACCAGACCAATCCCCATCGCCCCACCGCCATCTACGATCGCACGTCACCAGACATGTTCGACGGCATCGCGGGCGCCTGGCTGCCCTACCGCCCGGTGCATGATGATGGCTACAGCGAGTTCAACGGCCTGCCGGTCGATCAGCAGCGCCACAAGATCCTGCACGGCAAGCACTATCTCGAAAAACTGTTCGGCTGCAAACTTCAGACCTTCATCTATCCCTGGAATGCCTGCGACGCGGACAACCTGCGCCTTCTCAAGGAAGCGGGCTTTGAATATGTGCTGGGCGGTACAAACGCGCCGCGCCAGAACGGGCTGTGCATTCTGGGCGCCTGCTTCTGGTGGGAGTTGGGCAACGACATTTACACCTGGAATGTCGAAGAAGCTCTGGCCCGGCAGCAGTCTTCGCTGTTGCATCTTTCCTTTCACTCCTGGATGTTGAAGGACAAAGACCTTCGCCTGATGGAAGCGTTTCTCGCCCGCTTCGCCCGGCATCCCGACGTGGTTTTTCTTACGCCCAACCGATTACCCGAGATTGCGTACCCACTGCAGCGCTCTGTGTCTTTGCGCCGGCACATGGCGCAGTTGCACCATGAAATCTCGCGCCGCGTCTGGGTGTTCTATCCCGAGGATCATCACTTTTACCTGTTCAACTCGTTGTACTACCTGCGGCGGCTGGGCTTCTACGTCTTCGCGGCGTTGATCTTTCGCACGCTGGGGATTACCGGCTGGCTGGTCGTTTCGGGATTGCTGGCGCTGACCTCGGGTTATGTGCTGGCACAGCCCTGGGGCAGACAGGGAATCAGTGGTGTGCTGGCAGGCGCCGTGTTGGCGGGCGCGGTGTTCCTGTTCTGGCGGGCGGGGCAATTGCTCGGCATGCGCCGCAAGCAGCATCGCATGGAGCGGGCAGGCTGATGGCGCACACGGTGTTTGAAATTGCGAAGTTGGCCCTGCGCTGCTCGTTCGTGGAAACCGTGCGCGAATTTCTTTCCACGCGCCTGGCGTTCTTCTGCGCCAAGAAGTCGCCGTACTCCACCGATCCCCCGGCCGTGTGCGTGATCGTGGAAAATTCCGCCTGGGGCGGCACCGAGCAGCACACGCGCGATCTGATCCATTGGCTGCTCGAGCACGACATGCACGTCAAGTACGTCACAGCCGGTCGATGCAACGGCGATCCGGAACTGACGCGGATCGAAAACTACGCCTTTCAGTGGTTCAACCTGCCACTGAGTGTGGAAGATGTCAGCAGCCGCAGGGCGTGGATTCGTGCTTTGCGCCGGATCAAGAGCCACGCGGTGATCCTGCCCTGTCCGCGCGTGGAGTTCGGCAGCTTCGCATTCCTGGGCGCCCTGCGGCGATCGTTTCGCCGGGTGATCTACATTGAGCAACTGGCACCGACACCGCTGCCCGAGGGCTTCCAGCGCCCGAACTGGTCGGGCTTGTTGACTGCCAAAGGTCGGGCAGACTGGATCGAGCAGCTTCGCCGCCGCTATCGCATGCGCTGTGCCGATCGCATTGTTGCGGTCAGCGATGAAGTGGCCGATCGCCTGACGGATCAGTGGTTCGCGCCGAGCCGGCAGCTGAGCATGGTGCCCAACAGCGTCAGCGACCGCTGGCAGTTGATCGACGCTGCATCGCGCCGCGACGCCCGGCAGGCGCAGGGCATTGCACCCGACGCCCTGGTGTTCGGCATGATGACCCGGCTGGATCCGGTCAAGGGTGTGGACCTGGCGCTGCGGGCCTTTGCACAGTTTGCGTTATCCAATCCGACGCGCGACGCCTTGCTGGTGATTGCCGGCCAGGGCCCGCAGGAAAAGCAACTCAAGCAGTTGGCCGAGCAGTTGAACATTGCCGATCGCGTGCGCTGGTTGGGTTTTCAGGCTCAGCCGCTGCGGGCGTACCGCCTGATGGATGCGATCCTGATGCCCAGCCGGGCTGAGGGTCTGCCGCTGGTGTTGCTGGAGGCGATGGCGTGCGGTCTTGTGCCCATCACCTCGGACGCCAGTGGTATGCCGCAGGTCATCGAAGATCCTTCGTTGGGCTGGTGCGTGCCGCGCGAACAGGTGGAGCCGCTGGTCGAGGCGATGCGCGCGGCGGCCGCCCTGTCAGCCGAGCAGCGCGAAGCGTTCAGCGTGCGCGTGCACCAGCACGTGGGCCGCAAGTTCGATCTGGATGCGAATCTGCACCAGCTTTTCAATGCTGCGGGTCTGGCGGGCCATGCCGCGTGGAACCGAACGTATCTGTTCAGCAAAATTCGTGACATGGTCGACGCCTGGCTGGAGTATGTGCGGCTGTGGTGGTCCGTGCGCTCCATGCCCGAACTGCCGCGCAGCGGAGTGCCAAGGTCTCCGAGGCCTGTCAACGAAGCCAAACCGCCCGTCTGCATCATAGAGGAAAGCAACGGTTGGGGCGGCGCGGAAAACCACACATCCCTGCTCATCCAGCACCTGATGAAACATCAGTACCCGGTGGAATACGTGCGCGGCAAAGACAGCCTGCCCGTTCCGCCGCAGGGTCTGGATGTGATTGATTCGCCGGTGAGCGTGCTGGAAAACGATTCGCGGGCACGGCACAGTTGGGCCGACACGTTCAGCCGCGTCAAGAGCAAGGTGGTGGTGTTCCCCGCGCTGGACACCGAGTTCGGCATGAGTTTGAGCTTAATGAAGGCGATGCGCAGTCGGTTCGATCGCATCATCTACATCGAACACACCCTGCCGCCCGCCTTGCCGCAGAACAATCCCAAGCGATATCTCAAGGGGCTGATCCCCGGTGTGAGCTTGCGCTGGCGAAAGGAGCACCTGCGGCGCAAGCTGCGCATGCGTTGTCCCAGCCACATCATCGCGGTCAGCGAATCGGTGCGGCAGCATTTCATCGAAAACTGGCACTGTCCGCCGGAAAAAATCCTGACCGTTTGCAACGGGGTGGATTGTGACAAGTTTCACGTGACCGACGAGCAGCGCCGCGCCGCACGAGAAACGCATGATTTGCCGGACTCGGCGATCGTGTTCGGCATGATGTCGCGCTTGAATCCGGAGAAGGGCGTGGACCTGGCGGTACGGGCGTTTGCTGCATATCGGGCGCTGGAGCCGCAGCGCGAGGCTTACCTGGTGGTGGGCGGGACCGGCCCTGAAGCAGATGCGCTACAGGCGTTAGGCGAGGATCTGGGGGTTGCCGATCACATCCGCTGGGCGGGATTCATCAAGGACACCGTCAGCTTGTTTGCGCTGATGGATGTGCTGCTGGCGACCAGTCGGGTGGAAGGCCTGCCGTTGGCGCTGTTGGAGGGCATGGCCACGGGGGCGATCCCGATCGTGTTCCGCGTCGGCGGCATGCCGGAGGTTGTCAGCGATCCCTCGCTGGGCTGGGTGATCGAGCCCGGCGATGTCGACGGCGTGGCCCGTGCGATGCAGGAGGTGGCGCTGTTGTCGCCCGAGCAGATCGGAGCGTACCGCACCCGCGTCAGGCGGTGCACGCAGGAACGGTTTGATCTCGAAGTGGCCAACGGACGTATCGCACAGATCATTGAGCACGGCTAAAGGTGTTTCATGGTGGAAGGTGCTGAGACAACTTGGGGTGATGCTGAAAAAGCAGGTCCGCCGCGCATCCTGCTTGTCGCGCCGCAGCCCTTCTACGAGGATCGCGGCACCCCCATCGCGTTGCTGCACGTGCTCAAATCATACGTGGCCCATGGCTATCACGTGGACGTGCTGACCCATCCCCTGGGCACCTCGCCGCCGTTGGAGCATGTGCGTTACTTGCGTGTGGGCAATCCCTTCGGCTTCAAGGCGATTCCGATCGGGCTCTCGATCCGCAAGATCGTGCTGGACATTCTGCTGTTTTTCAAGCTGCGTAAGCTGCTGACGCGCCATCGTTACACCTGCGTGCACGCGGTAGAAGAGTCCGCTTTTCTGGTTGCGCTGCTGCGGAAAAAGTCGCGTGTGCCGCTGGTGTATGACATGCAGTCGAACCTGGCTGAGCAGTTGTGCGCGTATCCGCTGCTTGCCTGGCGGCCGCTGCGGGCGTTGTGGTATCACTGCGAATGCTGGCTCATCCGGCACAGTTCGATCGTCGCCTGCAGCCTGGGGCTGGCAGACTGTGTGCGCGAGGTTTCGCCGGGCAAGCCGGTGCACGAGTGGCATTATCCGGGACAGCTTGTCGCGGTCGATGATGCTTCGGTGGATCGTTTGCGCCAGGAATTATCGCTTGCGCCGGGTCAGCCCATCGTGATGTACACGGGCAATCTGGCCGCATATCAGGGGATCGATCTGCTTGTGGCGTCCATGGCCAAAGCGGTTGAACGCTCGCCGCAGGTCGTGTTCGTGCTGGTCGGCGGCAGTGACGACCAGATCGCGCAGCTTGACCAGCGATTGTCGCAGCAGCTCTCCGCGGATCGGTGCCGGCTCGTGCCCCGCATCGAACAGGACCAGGTTCCCGCTTACCTGAAGCTTGCCGATGTGCTGGTGTCGCCGCGCACTTATGGCGAGAACCTTCCACTGAAGGTCATTGAGTACCTGGCCGCGGCCCGGCCGATCGTCGCCACGGACATCAAGGCGCATCGTCGTCTGCTGTCGCTGGACACCGCTGTCCTGGTTGAGCCCAACGCCGGGGCGCTGGCGGAAGGGATCGGGCGTTTGCTTGCCGATGAAACGCTGCGACTGGAATACGCCCGGCGCGGATACCGTTACTACCAGGATCACCTGGGGCAGGATCACTTCCATCGGATGACGGGCCAGTTGCTGGCGGAAGTGAACGACGGGGTGTTTGTCAGCCAGCGCGCGGGTGGTGAGGCGAACAATCCGGTGCGCACCGTGTCGGTGGTGATTCCCGTCCGCAACGGGGCTGCATCTCTGCCGCGATTGATCGAGGCCATCCATGCACAGAAGCTGGAGGAACATGCGGTTGAAATCATCGTGGTGGATGACGGCTCAACCGACGGCACCGCGGATGTCGCGCGCGAAGCTGGCGCACAGGTCGTTCACCTGACCGAACCGACCGGCAATCCTGCCCACGCCCGCAACGTCGGCGCCCTGAAGGCAAGCGGTGAGTTTCTGATCTTCCTGGATGTCGATTGCATCCCGGAACCGGGTTGGCTCCACACCATGCTGGCCACGCACGCAAAGGGGTGGCCCTGCGTGGGCGGGGCGCTGTCCATGCCGGACGGGCTGACCCTGATGTCGCGGCTGGACTATTACTGCGGCTGGTACCACGCGCACGATCGCCAGGACATGCACGTCGTCACCCAGCATCCGCCGTGCAATCTGGGCGTCGAGCGATCGCTATTCCTGAGCACCCGCGGCTTCACCGAGTTGCAGCCGATCGCCTACGCTCACGAGGAACTCGCCTGGCAGAGCGAATTGCAAGCCCGCGGCATCCCCATCCTGTTTCAGCCCAACGCTAAAGCCGGCCACCACAACCGCGAAGGGCTCGCCAACGTGCTGCGCCGCAGCTATCGCTGGGCCTACAGTGCCGTGGAAAGCAAACAGGACACGGGTGTGACGCGCTTCGGCTGGTTGTATCGGTTGCCCCTGCTGGCGGCACTGGCAGCCCTGCCGCTTGTTCCTCTGCACACGATTTACATCGTCGCCTGCTGGGCCCGGGTCGGCCGATGGGAGCCATTGCTGTTGAGCCCCTTGGTCTTGCTGGCGCGGGCGGCCTACGGCTGCGGCATGTTGATCGGCACCTTGCGCTGGATGTTCTCGCGCGACCTCGGCACCGAGAGGAGACCGCTGTGGGAATGACCGCCGCACCGGCAGCAACAATCAGTCCGCCCTCGGTCCTGGCGATGACGGTGACGATTTGCACCCGTCATCGCACGGAACTTCTCGCGCATGCCCTGGCATCCTTGCGGACCCAGCATCGAAAGCCGGCCGAAGTGCTGGTGATCGATAATGCGCCGAGTGATGATGCGACCCGACGTCTGCTGGCCGAGCGCTATCCTGAATATCGCTATGTGTCTGAGCCGGTGTTGGGGCTTGATTTTGCCCGCAATCGCGCCCTGCGGGAAGCGCGTTACGACATCGTGGCTTTTCTGGATGACGATGCGGTGGCGGATGAGGATTGGGCCGGCCAGATGTATCTGACTCTGCAGGACAATCCCCGGGCGGGTTTATGCACGGGGCGCACCAGCCCGAGATCGCAAACCACGGATGCCGAACAGTTGTTCGAGCGCAACGGTGGTTTCGGGCGCGGCGTACAGTTCATTCGTTTGCCGCAGGATGCGGGCAGGCGGCTGCATGGTTGGCCGGCGCCGCTGATTGCGTGGGCTGTCAGCGTGGGTAACGGAGCGAATTTCGCAGTGCGCCGGACGTGGGCGCTGCAAATCGGCGGCTTTGATGAGGCCTTCGAGTTGGGCGAAGCTTTGCACGGCGGCGGCGATCTGGACCTGTTCTGGCGCATGCTGGCAGACGGGCGCGAGCTTGTCTATCAGCCGAACGCCCACGTGCAGCACCAGCATCGCACGCAGATGGAAGCGGTGTCCCGTCAACTGGCGGATCACCAGCGGGCCCTGGTCGCTTTCCTGGTCAAAAGTCGAAATCAGGCAAGAGGTCAGGCGCGTTGGTGGCTGAACGTGTTTGTGCTGTGGCGACTGGTCAAGCCGGTGCTGCGCATGGGCAGGCGTTGCGTGGGGCTGGACCCGCTGCCGATGCCGATGCTCTGGCGCATGTGGCGGCACGCGATCGAAGGTTTGACCATCTACCCTGCTGCCGTCCGCATCGCCGAGCAGCGGCGGATGGAATGCGAGCGGGGTGCATGATGGAACTGCGAGCTTATCCCTGCCGCACGAGCACGCGGGAGCATTTGCGCCAACTGTGGCATTATCGCGAATTTGTGTGGAGCCTGGTGGCGCGCAACCTCAAGGTCAAGTACCAGGGGTCCATGCTCGGCTTCCTCTGGACGCTGTTGAACCCGCTGATGACGGTGGCGGTGCTGACGATCGTGTTCTCGCGTATTGTGCGGCTGGACGTGGAGCACTACTGGGCCTTCCTGCTCAGCGGGTACTTCGTCTGGCACTTCATCACGCAATCGGTCAGCGCGTCAACATACCTGCTGGTGGAGCATGCGGACATCAGCCGGAGCATCGCCTACCCGCAGGAGGCTCCGGTTCTGGCGGCCGCCATTTCGCGCATGATCGAATTCGCCCTGGAACTGCTGCTGATCCTGATTGTGTTGTGGCTGTTTCATCACGGCAATCATCTGCCGGTCGGGTACCTGGCGGTGCCCTGGCTGGTGGTGATCCTGTTCGTGATGGTGCTGGCGGTGATGTTTCCGCTGGCGACGGTGTCGGTGTATTTCCGCGACGTATATCACGGTTTGCCGCTGGTGATGACCACACTGTTTTACATCACGCCGATTTTTTATCCCGCCAGCATGGTCAGCGGGCCGCTGCGCGTGCTGTATCACTGCAATCCGCTGGTGTTTCTGCTGACCGCGTTTCACCAGGCGTGTTACGAAGGCGTGTTTCCTTCGCCGCTGATCTGCGCAGCCATGACAGGAGGCTCATTGTCGGCGTTGCTGCTCGGGTACGTATTCTTCAACCGCTCCAAGGCGCACTATGCAGAAATCCTCTGACAACCCGGGCGAACTGGCCATCGTCTGCGAGCAGGTGACCAAGCGGTTTTACTACGACCCGCACCGCATTCAGTCGCTGCGCGAGGGTTTCATTCGCTTCGTGCGCCGGCAGTTGCCCCAGAAGCAGGAGCCGATCTTCGCATTGCAGCCGTTTGACATGACGTTGCGACGGGGCCAGGTGGTAGCGCTGATCGGGCCCAACGGTTCAGGCAAGAGCACGGCATTGCGTCTGCTGGCGGGGATCTACGAGCCGACCTCCGGGCGCATGATGATCCACGGGCGCACAGCAGCCGTGATCGAGCTGGGGGCCGGGTTCAACAATGAACTGACCGGCAGGGAAAACATTCTGTTGTACGGCTCACTCATGGGTTTGAGCCGGGCTGTGATTCGCAATCAGTTCGAGGAGATCCTGGATTTTGCGGGGATTGGCCATTTCATCAACGCCCCGGTCAAGCTCTACTCTTCCGGCATGCGGGCGCGGCTGGCGTTTGCGGTGACCATCTGTCTCAAGCCGGACATTCTGCTGCTGGATGAAGTGCTTTCGGTGGGTGACCAGAAGTTCCGCCACAAATGCGCCACCCGGCTCCAGCGTTTCCTCGATGAAGGCGGCACCCTGGTGATGGCCACGCATGATCAGGACGAGGTGCGGCGCTTCGCCCGGCACGTGATCTGGTTCGAGCACGGCCGGGTTGCGATGGAAGGTCCGCCCGAGCCGGTGCTCCACGAATACAACGCGCCGGACATTGACGAGGGCGAGGCGCAGCATGTCGGCTAAGCAACACACGCAGCCGCCCATTGCGGTTCACCAGTTGGAGCTGACCCAGCCGTGGGATCTGTCCCGCCGCTTTGGCGAGGCTTATCGTCAGGTGGATCTGCTGCTGCGATGTCTGACCACGCCGGTGGGTGTAGTGCGTATCGATCTGCACGACGGCCAACTGCGCCGGGAGGACATCGAAGCTGCCATCGCAGGTCAGCCCGACATGGGCCGGCGCATCGAGCGGCTCAAACAGCGGGCATTTCTGTTACAGCATCATCCGCCGCCGCAGCCGCCATTAACGTGGTCGTTGATCATCTGCACGCGCGATCGCCCCGCAGACCTGCAGCGGTGCCTTGAATCGTTGATGCGGACCAAGGGCATCGAGACGGGCGAAGTGATCATCGTCGACAACGCGCCGTCGAACGATGAGACGAAAAACCTTCTGGCGCGTTACCCGTTTCGTTACATCCGCACGCCGCGCGGCGGCCAGAATCATGCTCGCGCCACCGGCGCTCGGGCCGCATCGGGCCAGGTGCTGCTGTTCACGGATGATGACACGGTGGTGGATCGCCATTGGGTCGAAGCAATGCTGGCCGGCTTCGACTCGCCTTGCGTCGGGGCGGTCACCGGCCTGACCCTGCCGATCGAACTGGAAACCGAGGCCCAACACCTGTTCCACCAATACGGCGGACACGGACGGGGTTTCGACGAACTGTGCCACGACCGCAATACGCTGACGCCGGCAGCCGCGGGACGCATGGGCAACGGCGCCAACATGGCGATCCGGCGCGAACTGGTCGTGAACATGCGGATGTTCGACGTGGAAATGGATGGCGGCACCGCCACACTGTCCGGCGGCGACACCTATGCGCTTTATTGCGTGCTGGCGGCGGGATTCGCCATCCGATACACGCCCAACGCCCTGATCCGGCATCGCGACCGGCGTGAACTGGCGGGCTTGCAGCGCATGTTGTTTGGCTACAGCGTGGGTGTGTTCGCCTTCCTTTCGCGCATCCTGGAGCGGCATCACGAAACCGACGCCATCGTGGTCGGTTGGTCGTGGCTTTTTCATCATCACCTCAAACAGACCTTGCGTTGCCTGCTGCGCCGGCCGGGCGCGATTCCCTTCAAATTGCTGTGGATGGAGTGGCGTGGCGTGTGCGTGGGGCCGATCGCTTATCTGTGCTCGCGCCGGGTTGAACAGCAACGAGCCGAGGCGAACGCGACATGACCACGTCCAGGCTGCCGCCCGACATCGAGTTGAGCGTGATTGTCCCTTCGTACAACCGCCGAAAGGCACTGGCGGAATTCTTGGGCGCGATGGAAATGCAAACCCTTTCCCCGCAGCGCTATGAGATTCTGATCGTGCTGGACGGCTCGACGGACGGCTCAGCGCATTTGCTGGAATCATGGTCGCGCCAACATCCCGACTTCTCGCTGCGCATCCTGCAGCAACCCAACCGGGGCCAATCCGCCGCCCGGACTTATGGTGCATCTGAGGCTGCGGCACCGTTGCTGCTTTTTCTGGACGATGACATCGTGCCCGGCCCGGGTTGCCTGCTGGCCCACGTGCAACGTCATCGACAACTGAATAGGCCTGCCGCGGTGCTGGGTGACGCCCACATGCCGGCTCAGCCGAACGAGAGCTACTACGACCTAGTGACACGCATGTGGTGGCGGCAGATGTACGCCGAACGGGCGCAACGATTCCCGCACGTGATCTATCGGGATTTCTGCTCCAACCATGTTTCGCTGCCGCGCGATCTGTTTCAGCGTGTGGGCGGGTTTGATCCTGATTTTCAAGGCTACGGCGGCGAAGACTACGACCTGGGCTATCGCCTGTTGCAGGCCGGTGTTGACCTGGTGCTGGCGCCCGATGCCGAAGCACAGCACAACCACCGCGGCAGCCCGCGCCAGGTTTATCGCAACCTGACGGATGAAGGGCGCAACGACGTGCGTCTTGGAACCAAACATCCCGAACTGCGCAGCAGTTTGCGCTGTGCCCGGTGCGGTCCTGCCGTGCGCGCCATTTTTCTCGCGCCGCGGCTGTTGCGCCTGATGTTGTGGGTTGGGGCTGCGCTGCTCCAACTCTGTGAGCGCGCCCGGTTATGGAGCACGTGGCGCTGGCTGTTTGGCAAGTTGCGTTTTGTCGCCTACTGGATCGGTGTGACAAGAGCCTTTGCGAATTGGCGGGCATATCGCCAATACCTCGAATCTGCACCCGAGCCGCACGCAGCGACCCTCGACATCACCGATGGTCTACCCGCCGATCTGTCATTGATCTGGCGACAGGGCGCCTGTCGGCTGCATCTGCGCACCGCTCACGGCGAAATTGGGCTTGTTGACTTGAATACACCGCCGGTTGGTCGGCTGGCCGATCATCTCGCCCGGCAGATCACGTGTTCGCCATTGTTGGCTACAAATACGTCCCTGGCAGGCCGCTATAGAATGGTGGGATGCGGTTGACAATGTCCACGTGGTCTTGGGGGGCCGGCTTTGGGGTGATTGGTGACTGACTCGTTCACGCCAGTTACGGTGTTGTTGGCTGGCCGCGCGGCGGGCCTGCGCCACGCCGCTGGTCTCAGTCGGGACATGCGTAACAGGTTATACGCTGCTCCAGTCCACAAGGCTTCCATCTCGATGCGCTGCTGACCCGGGAATCGCGTGCGGGCCCAGCGACCCACGGTCTTGACCCAGCCGAAGATCTGCTCGACGCGTTTGCGGGTGCGCTGGCTGATCACGTAGCCCATGCTTTGCTTCATCGCTTCGCCGCACTGGCCGCATCCCTCGCCTTGATGACGCCCCGGCGAATCGGCGCGTGTGGTGTGCTTTTGTACTGACGTTCCAGTTCATCGAGGAATCCGCCGTCGTCGTAGCCGGCACCGAAGCCCACCGTCTTGGGCCGCAGATGTGGCTTGGATGAATCACAGTGTACGGAAAGCCGCCACAACGATGCTGCTGATGCGGAAACTGCTCAATGGCATATTTGCGGCGGCCGAATTCGGTGGACGGCCGGCGAGGATGGTGCTCGTAATATGGCGCGTATTCAGTCGGACCGTGGGCCCAGATGGTACCGCAGTGCAGGTAATGTTGAATGCGCCACTTGAAAGCTTCATCCATTGATTTGCCGATGTTCGAGCGTGAAGCAAATCAGGTCGATGGCGATATCCGTGTCAATGGCCTGCATGCGATCCAAACAACCATGACTTTCTTCTTCCTGCCGTCGATCGCTGACGATCCGGCCCACCAGCGACCCGTCGAGTACCGGGCAGGCATAGCGCGGTGTGGCCTGGCGGGCTGCCACCGCCACCCGATGACCCGAACGAGCCGGGCAAGGCACGAGGGGGCTGCCGATATGGCCCGTTCCACCGATCCCGAGAACATTCACGCATCATCTTCCAAAGAAGCACGGGTGCGAGCTGGCTTCGTGGCTTGTTCAGGATGAGTTGGTTCGGGTATCGAGCAATTGGATGGTCAGAATCTGCTTGGGGCGCATGGCCAGTTCAAGCTGACGGCCGCAGATTGGCATTGGCTTGTCGATGGGGACGCCGTCCAGATTAACACATTGCGCGCTATGGGGTAGGGCTGCCGCCGCGTTGTCATTAAAGTGCAGGCGGGTCGTAACGGCCGTGTCGCAGGGATTGAACAGTCGCACCTGCCATGTGTCGCCGGCTCGCATCGCGCTGGTCATGATCGCCGGACTGCTCAGGCTGATCCATCCGGCTCGCGGCGGCAACGGTTGAAGGTTGGGCTGATACAACGCCAGGTCCTCGTGGCTCATCCGAACCGTACGCAGTCCGGCCGCCATACGTTGGGCCATCTGAAACAATCTGGATCTGTCAGGTTCACCCTGAAGTGGCACGATCCAGTAACGGAACGCCATCGGTCCGAGTAATTGCCCTTCCGGCTCGCCGTCAGTCATCACCGTACGGCCGGTGGCGCGGAACAGTGTCAATGCAATGGGTCGATCCGGCTGATCGCGCACGGTGACTTCGTGCAGGCCGGTCGAGATGACAGCCAGGCCGCGCTTGTCATCGAAGACCGCGGACCAGCTCTGCTGGGGCTTGGTTTCCACCTCCGGTTCCCGATACTGCGGATTGTCCGACCGCAGCGCAATGGGACGCTGAACGACATCAAAAGCAGCATCTGTCAGAAAGGTGCTGGCTTGGGCTCCTGTGGGCATGAGCACGCGCACGCGATGATCTTTGCAGTGATTGTCGATGCGCGTGCATACTTCTAAATGCTGGGCATCGAGGCGCAGACTGACATCGCTGATAATCGCCATCTCGACGCAGTAGTCGGCACGTTGACCACGCCGGTGATCGAAACACGCGGGCACACACATGGATAAAGTGATGCGGAAGGTGCAACAGTACGGCCCATCGTGCAGCAGGCATACGTCAGCATGTGACGCGGAGGAGGCAAAGATCTGATCGTTGGTCGGGCGCCCGTGATACCAGCCGTCGCCAATGTCCGCCGCGTCTTCGAAGGTGATCAACCGATGATACGTGACACCGCTTTGCCGGTCCGTGACAGAAAGTGAGCCATGATCGTCGATCACGACCTCCAGGAACTTGTTGCCCATGGATCGTTCGCTGGTAGCCAGCCCCGGCAGCCCGCTGCGATGCGTGAAGTGGTGGATATCACCGCGCTTGACGACCAGGCTGGTGTACCCCATGGCTGGGATTTGCAGGGGAAGCGAGACCGACACTTCGTGCAACTTGTAGCACTCGGGGAACTTGCAGGGTCGCAGCCGGGTGTGAGTACGATCAAGTTGCTGACTCACGATCTGGAACGCCAACTCATTTCCATCGAGATCTTCGATCTGAAAGAACGGCTTATGCTCGAAGGGCTGAAAATGAGCGGGATATGTGGGCCAGTCTGTGGGTACACCGACGGTCAAACTCGTAACGCCATCAAACGGATACGGCAAAGGATTGAACACGACCAGACGGAAAGTGTCATCGTCGATGGGGCTGGACGCAGCCGCAGCAATGCGTTGCGATGATTCAGCGGTGATCTGCTCGCCAATCTGCCGGCACTGGCTGAAACGGAATTTCATGTCCTCGTGCACCGTGTCGATGCTGCATCCGCCGATGGAGTCGTGGGGATGGTTCTTCAACAACCAGCGCCAGGCGATGTTGAGCATTTCCTGTGGGTATTCATGGCCCAACAACATCGACGAAAGCCCGGCCAACGGCTCCGCCCAATGGCACAGCAGCGTCTGGCACTCAGCGTTTTGCTGCTTGGCCCAGACCCGGCTGGACGCCACTCCCGGAATCAGCCATTGGCTGTCAAGGTCTTCTGGGTAACGGGCAGGCTCACGCATTTCGCCCCGCCAGTTGGTGGTGATCCGGTCGGCTTCAACCAGCAGTTCGTTGAGGTATGCATCAAGCGTGGAGTGGATCAGTTCATAGCCGGCAAGCGCTTTGTTGTTGGTGGCGTGAAACAGGATGTCATAAACGTCTTTGTCCCAGGCCTGATGATCGCCGCCGTCAAACAGCAGCAGTGGCTGCACCTGACTTTTGGCCGCCTCATCATCGAGCATATGCCGCGTGTCGACCAGCACTTGTTCTGCGGACACTTTGTGGGCTGGATCATTGGCGTGACGGACCTTATTGGCGAAAGAGCAATATCCGTGCAGGCCAAAGCGATAACAGGCCAACCGCGTCCCGTCAGATCCCTCCCAGATGAGGTTACGCTTGTCGGCGCAGTTGATACCTCGCCACACCAAGGCGCCCCGCACCCCGAAGCCCGACAGGATCTGGGGCAATTGACCAGTGTGGCCAAAGAGGTCGCAGACGAAACCCGCGTTACATGGCGTAGAGCCGAACTTGCGAGCCAGCGCTCTGCCCATTTGCAGATTGCGGATCAGCGACTCTCCCGAGACCAGGAACTCGTCAGGCAAGACGTACCAAGGGCCGATCTGGAGCTTGCCCTCTTGAGCGAAGCGCTCGATGGTGGCCCGTTGCTCGGGGCGCACCTCGAGATAGTCCTCAAGCACGATGGCTTGGCCGTCGGTGTGAAAGGGCCCTCGCAACCGGCCACTGGCCAGCCCCTCGAGCACCTCGTCCATCAGATGCATCAGGCGGCGACGGTATTCCTGGAATGGCTGATACCACTCACGGTCCCAGTGACTGCTAAGCACATAGTGAACTCGTCTGAACGATGATTTTTCAACGCTCATCCCGGGCGACTCCAACCAAAAAACATCGTAAAAATCTATTAAACATTAATTTACAGAAATAAAACCGTCGCCACCTCCGCCCGCAAAATCAATATTGACATATGTTACACATAACACTATATTGTGTCAATTGATTCGAGGGGGCTCATCTTGGAGTTTGCTGTGTCTGCACATACTTCCTCATCTTTGGTCAAGCATGGCGTCTCACTGGCGGACGGCGTCCTTGAAAAACTGATGGCAGAAGCCGCTCGACTGGGCCGGGGCAAACAACTGCCCACCGTTCGTCAACTCACAGACCTCTATGGCGTCAGCCAACTGACCATCCGCAATGCCATCCGTCGCATGGAAGAACAGGGCATTGTTTCATCTCAAGTCGGTCGTGGAACCTTCGTGATGAAGAACATCGCGGTCCAGGGTGCAGCAGCGTTGCGCACCGTATGCATCCTGCGTGAAGACTATCCCAGCCGACGCAATAACGAACTGACCCAGAAACTGCATCGTCAGCTTGTCGAACACGGTCACCGATCTCTGGTGGTCACCTACAGCGATGCAAATCATGCTCTTGATCTTCTGAAGTCCGGCAAGGATGCTGACGCTTACGTGCTGCAGACGCATGACCCGGCGATACCGGTTTCTCTGCTTGCCTTTCTGCGTGAGCGCACCAATGCGGTCTTTGTGGCCAGCTCCCGATTTATGGGCGTTGATGTGGATGTGATCGGCACGGATTACTACCAGTCCATCAAGCTGGCTCTCGATCATCTGGCCGGCATGGGACATCGAGAGATCGGCTTCGCCAGTGGTGAACCGGTAGCTCAAATCCGGCCTCGCCTGGATGCTTTTCGATTACAGATGGACAGCAGGGGTTTGAAAATCACGGACGAGATGGTCGTAATACCCCAAACTCAGCAGGGCGAATGGTCCACCGGAAAAGTGCGAAGTAGTTTTGACCGCTTGCTGGCAAGATTTGACGGAAAGCTGCCGTTCACCGCGTTGCTGGTTTGGAGCCAGGCCAGTGCCGTGGGCATTCTTGAGGCCTGCGAGGCGGCGGGCATTTCGGTGCCCGATGATTTGAGTCTGCTTGTCGTGGACAACCCGGACCTCGACGCCCGTCACTGTGATTGGCTGACCATGGTGGGGGTCACGTCAGACCACTACGCCGAAGCCATATACACGCGAATTCAGCGCCGACTCGAAAATCCCCAACTGCCATATGAAACACTGCAGGAAAAGCCGCAACTGGTGGAGCGGCAAAGTATCCGCTGTATGAGTGCATGAGTGTTCTTGGGCCATGTAATGAGGAGTCTTGTCATGTCTGATTCTTGGAGGAATGCTAAGGTCCTGCAACAAAGTGGCGTCCTGACCCTAATCATCTTTCTGGGATTGGCCGGCTCAACGGCGCGGGCGACCCTGCTTGCGTACGACGGGTTCGATTACACGGGAACGGCCATCGACGGCATGAACGGCGGGTTCGGTTTTGCCGCCGGCTGGTCAGACGGCGACGCGGATTTCCTGCACCTGAGTAACGATGGCGTTTCGCTCATCTCAAGTGCCTATTCATTTGCACCGGTGGGCAGCCGCATTGCTGGTCGAGGCGGTGAGGTGTATCGCATCTTCGACAATCCGATCGACATGAATCTCGAACAGACCATCTATTTCAGCATGCTCTTGCGCCGTGACAGCACGGCCGCGTCAAACCAGATTGTCCAGATCAGCCTGTCCACAGATGCGGGCACGCTACGCCACCGCATGGCTATGGCCAACGGCACGCAGTTCTTCGTGGACACGGTAACCGGCGCGCAGTTTGGCGCTGAGATCACCAGCGGCGAAACCTTTTTGTTGGTCTCCAAACTGGTTACGCATGCTACAGGTACACCGGATGAATCATATATCAAAGTCTATGGCCCGAGCGAGACCGCGGAATCCTCAGAAACCGTGACTTGGACGGCCTCGGATACTGGCGAAACGCTCTCCTACTGCACTCGCCTGCACATTACATTGGGCACTGACGCCAATTTCACCGGTATGGTCGATGAAATTCGTATCGGCACAACCTGGGAAGATGTGGTACAGGTCGCCGCATCATTCCATCCCGGCGACGCCAACGGTGACGGCATGGTCAATCTGGCAGACCTGCAGATCCTTGGTGACAACTGGCAGTCCACCTCGGCTGCCTGGTCCGAAGCTGACTTCACCGGTGACAACATCGTCAACTTGGCCGACCTTCAGATCATTGGCGACAACTGGGGGTTTGGCACCTCGCCGGATGTGGGATTCGATCAGGCGCGCGAACTCGCTGGTGTGATCATTCCCGAGCCGGTGTCGTTGTTGCTGACCTGTGGCGGATTGCTGAGCTTGTTCTACAAACGCACGCGACATTAAGCGACCGGCAGTATGTCAGCACCACTTGCATGTGCCCGTCGTCAACGCATGGCTGATTCCAGCCAAGGAGGTGTTAGAAAAGTGACGTGTGACGCATCGTCTAATCAGCACATTTTGCAGCGGATCTTAAATTCCCACGTGTGTACATTGAAAGGTAAATTGAGATGAGACGGATGGAGAAATACAGAAGGATGCTCGGTGCTGTGGTGGCTTCAGCGTGTCTGATACTGGCGTTGGAAGCGGGCAATGCCACACAGGCGGCGCTTCTGGCTTACGACGGCTTCGATTATATTGGCACGGCCATCGATGGCATGAATGGTGGTACCGGCTTCGCGGCCGGCTGGTCCGACGGCGATGCGGATTTCCTGCACTTGAGTAACGACGGCGTTTCGCTCAGCACCAGTGCTTATGCTTTCACTCCCATAGGTAGTCGGATTGCCGGTCGTGGCGGCGAGGTCTATCGCATCCTCAACTCGCCCATTGACATGAACCTTGAACAGACGGTCTATCTAAGCATGCTACTGCGCCGCGACAGCACGGCCAGCTCCAACCAGACCGTACAGGTAAGTTTCTCGACAGATACCGGCACCCTGCGCCACCGCATGGCAATGGCCAATGGCACGCAGTTTTTCGTGGACACGGTGACTGGTGCAATCTTCGGCGGAAGCATTACCAGTGGAGATACATACCTGCTGGTGTCCAAGCTTGTCACACACGCCGCCGGAACACCGGACGAATCCTATATCAAGGTGTATGGGCCCAGCGACACCGCGGATGCATCCGAGCCCGTGACCTGGACTGCGATAGACACCGGCGACACGCTCTCGGTGCTCACCCGGTTGCATATCACTCTGGGTACCGACGCCAACTTCACCGGAATGGTCGATGAAATCAGATTGGGCACGACTTGGGAAGACGTCGTGTTAGTGCCCGAACCGGCCGGCATAGCCCTCACAAGCGCTGGGTTGTTGGCGATGGCTCTTCGTAAGCGTTATTAACAATATCCATGTCGGCACGTTAACCCGGGCCGGCATGTTTGGCATCGAGAGTCGGAATACAAAGAGAGTCGACCGAATGCTTCCTTCCTCACGCATCCAGCACCCGGACGATGCGTCACCGATTCCAGAATGGCACATCGCGATGCATCCCCGCATTGGGTTTACGCTGATTGAGCTGCTGGTCGTCGTTTCGATTATCGCCGTGCTGATTTCCATTTTGCTGCCCGCGCTGCGCAGCGCTCGGGAGGCTGCCAAGCATGCCACTTGCCTGAGCAATCTGCGTCAACTCGGCGTCGCCAGCGCCTCCTATGCCACGGATTCACTCGACGCCTGGATGTACCTTAGCCCGGCGGGGGGGCATTATGCCCGCAATAATCTCCATTGGTTCGGTGTAGGGCAGTTGTTCATGATGGGCTATGTGCCGCCAATATCCGGGTATTGCCCGTCGTTCTCCGAGGACCGGTATGAACAGTACAAGGATGCCTGGCAGGCTGGCCCATCGGGTGAAGTCAAGGTGTCCTACTACAACCGCCGCGGGAATCCCGCCTCAGGCTTCGCCGACTCCTACGTGCAATACAAAACGGGCGATCAGCTCAGTCTACATCTGGAACTCAATCGACTAGGCTCGGGTGTCACACTGCTCACTGATCGTGCATTGTTCAATTTCATTGGCCCCATGGGCATCGTCAACGGTGGATATCCCATGGAACATCTGAGCGATACAACGGGCAACGCCAGCTACATAGACGGCCATGCCGAATCCTGGACCCGCCAGCGCATCATGACCGAAGCCAAATCCACTGCCGTCGTGATATCTCCGTATTACCTGGGAAATTGTATTTCTGCTTACGACAAGGGCCATGACAACATCGTCCGTGTGCTATAGCGGGCCTCGTTATCTATTCTGACTATGTATCGAGCGGCAATTAATGTCGAACAATAGGAGTTCACGCATCATGTCATACTGCTCCACAATTCGACGTCCTCAATGGCAAGCTCATGGCGAGCAGAAAACTGTCGCAATATCAGGGTTTACTCTGATTGAATTACTGGTGGTGGTTTCAATTATTGCACTTTTAATATCAATACTTCTGCCGGCCTTGCGGAACGCGCGAGAGTCCGCCAAACACATGACTTGCCTGAGTAATCTTCGCCAGATCGGCACATCAGCCACGTCCTATGCGGCCGATGACCAGCAGGCATGGTTGTATCTAAGCAGTGCGGGTGGCCATTACGCACGCAACAATCTCCGATGGTTCGGGATCGGCCAACTGTATGACATGGGTTATCTGCAGCCGATCAACGGCTATTGTCCGTCCTTTCCTGAAGATCGCTATACGGAGTTTAAGGACGCTTGGACCACCGGCCCATCCGGTGCGGTTAAGGTGTCCTACTACGGGCGCCGAGCTAACGCCTACGGGTGGAGCGACACGCATGTGGAATACGACCCGGCAGACCCTCATAGCTCGCACTTGGAATTGAACCGCTTGGGCAGCGGCGTGACGTTGTATACAGACCGCGCACTGTTCAACTACAACGGGCAACTGCAGATCGTTAACGGCGGCTATCCATTCGAGCACATGAATGATACCCTCGCCAATGCCAGCTACTCCGACGGGCACGCTGAGTCTTGGTCGCGGGAACGAGTCAACGACGAGGGCAAGTCGTTCCAGATCATGGATTTTCCGTATTACGCCCCCAGCTTTATCTCGGCCTACGACAAAGGCAAAGACAACCTGGCTCGGCTTCCGTAATCCGCGCCGCATCCTCATCACGACACGCAGAACCACATGGTCCACGAAGACATGCAGAAGTTGAAATCCAACAAGAAGTCCCTTGGCATGACCGGCATAAAGCTGCTGGTTGTAGTCTGGGTGATTACGTCGGTCTCAGCCGCGCTGGCGGGTGACGGCGGATGGGTCGGCCCCTCTTTTCGAGACTTCAGTGGCGCATGTCAGGCCAATCCGGTTCAGCCGCCCAATGCGATTCTCTGGGACAAGGCCCTGGGATGGAACCGCGACGGCCTATCCTGGCAGAAGTGGCAGCCCGAGCCGGGCAAGTGGGATGAAAGCTATTTCAGCCAATTTTGTCAGGACATTCGAGCATTTCGTCAGCGCGGCGCAGACACATTGGTGATGCTTGGCTACAACACAAGCTGGTCGTCGGAACCCTTGTCATTGGACGTGCCGTATGAAGTAAACTATGGCGACCAATGGCGTCGTGAGATCGAAGTGCTTTCGGACGGCAACTACGAGGCCCGTACCTATACGCGCGGCGGTCCCGATCGAGACTGGGCGCTGGACCGCGTGTTTGTCATCAAGGATTATCGCAAGAATAAAATTCCTCTTGCCAGTGAACATGTGGAAGATTGGGAAAACTACGTCCGCAAAGCGGTGAGCGCGCTGCGAAAATCGCCCTACAACATTGAGTATTTCCAGATCTGGAACGAGGCCCACCCCAAGAGTGGTTTCTGGGATGGTGATCTTGATACCTATATGCAGCGCGTGCATCTGCCCGCGGCCAAGATCGTGCGCGAATTGGGCGGAAAGGTCGTCTACGGTGGATGGATACACGGTGCGCCGATTGAGGAGTTCATCGAACTGCTCGATCGTCACCAGGCATGGCAGACGTTGGACATTCTCGATGTTCACTACATGCCGCCGCGATCGTTCGATGCGCTGCGTAAGGCGGCCGATAGTCGCGGCCACGAGCGCATCGGTATTTGGCAAACCGAAATAGCCAACTCTCCGAAGCCCTATTTCATTAGTAACAACTACCCCCGGTTTCTTTATTGGTCCCTGGCTCACGATTGGGACTACAGAGACAAATACAAGCTGTTTTTTTTCTCCTACAAGAGCCCCAAATTGTCAGAACATGAGACCGCGGTAAACCGAACCCTTTATGGCGGAGAGGATTTGTCGCCGCACGGGCTGAGCCTGTTGACGCTGGGTACGCTGCTGCAGGGCGACGGAATGCGAACTTATGACGCCGTGCAAAGCCGCCCCGCCCTGCGCGCCGAACTGGATACCGGCGCCAGCTCGCTTGAATCATTTGCCGTGGGTAACCGTGTTATTCTGGCTGTGCATCTGGCGGCTGATGTCCGCAAACAGCTTGCCAACGACAGCGGAATGAAGCTTGCCCTGGCGTTTCCCAAAATCGTCCGATCATCCTTGCTCAAACTCGAACGGGTGGATATCGCCAATGGTCGCAGCGATCTAACGTCACAGGTACAGGATGCCGCAGGTGGAATCCGTGTCGATTTGCCCGTAGAGGACGATCCGAGCGGTGCGGCTGCCAGGTGGAATGGGCAGGCGCTGGAGTGTAAAACGTTCTATGTCGCGCTCACGTTAGCTGAGCGTTTGGAAGGGAGATAAGGTGGCAGTGCGACGGTCGGCGTCGCGGCGAGACGTTCATTAAGGAGTACTGAAGTTGGATTACAAACGCGGACTCAAATTCAATCGCTGTCTGGAACCCGGGGAGATCAGCCCGTTTGAACGGGCGTATGAATCTGACTGGACACGCCGCATTGATGCTGTGTTCACCAAGGCGACCTGGCCGTGGACTGACACGGCTTGGGCCCTGATGCTGATGAAGAGCGGCGTGATCAAGGCCGAGTACGTGCCTCGGTTGGCGGAGGTAATCGTCGAGTTCTGGTCACACCCGCAGCCGCCTATCGATGAGTTTGCCAGTGTGGAGAAATACGCCATCCGCAAGCTGGGCGTGGAGATCGGCGGAACGCTCGGGCATGGGCGCACCATTCCCCCCTACATGCAGATGATCCACGTCCGCCGCGAGTTGTTGAAGTTGATGTGCCTGCTGCTGGACCTGCATGAATCGACCCTGGACACAGCACAGCGCTACAAGGCGACGGTGATGCCGGGCTACACCCACATCCGTCACGCTCAGCCGGAGACCTTTGGGCATTACCTGCTGTCCGCCTATGACCCCATGGCCCGGATCATGAAGCAGGTGGAGCAGAGCTATCACTACATGAGTCTCAGTGAACTGGGCTGCGGTGCGCTGGCGGGGACGAGCCTGCCCATCGACCGCGACCTGGTGGCGGAATATCTCGGCCTGGAAGGCGTGATTGAAAACACCAACGATGCTGTGGCCTACACCGACGGATACGTCAGCATGGTTTGCGCGCTGGCGAACATGATCAGCATCTGGTCGCGCGTGTCGCTGGATCTGAATTACTGGTCCAGCGAAGAGTTCGGCTTCCTCAGCTTCCCCTGGTTTTACCAGCATCCGCCGCAGAGCAAGGGTGGCAAAGGCAACTCACACAGTTACTTCATGCCCAACAAGGTCGATAACTCGCCATACTTGGAGCGCACGCGCGTTTCTGCGGCCGTGCTGCAGGGCTGCGCCGCTGAGGTGCTCGGTCAGGCCTGCCGCGCCCCGCAAGCCGACATGGTCGAGATGATGAGCTTTGCAGATCCTTCGCAGAACGCCGATCCATGTCTACGCTCGATTCGTTCGCTGTATCACGTGCTACACCTGTGGGTACACGGTCTTCCCCGCATGAAGATCAACGAGGCTCGCATGCTCCAGTGCGTGCGTCGCGGCTGGTCCTGCGCCAGTGAACTGACCAACCGCATTGTGATCGACCACGGCGTCAGCGCCCGGGTGGCTCATCAGATTGTGAACAACCTGGTCTGCACCGCACGAGAGCAGGGGGTTGCCGCCGACCAGGTCACCAAGGCCATGCTGACCAAAGCGGCGGAAGATGTGCTTGGCCACGATTTACCGATCAGCGAGCAGGAGCTGCGCCAGGCGCTGGACCCGGTGAACTTCATCAATGTGACGACCAGTCGCGGCGGCACCTCGCCCGTGGAGTGCCAGCGGATGATCGACGAGCGGCGTGAGCAGCTTGCCGAGTCCCGACGGCGTCATGAAGCTCGGATCGTGAAGCTGGAGCAGAGCAAAGCCATGATGTTGGCCGACCTTAAGAGCCTGACCCGGCCGCGCGAAGCAGCCATCATCAACAAGTAAGGCAAGACGCCTCTGTTGACGATTGCGTATGGCATGATGGCGGTGCCGTGTGTGCAAACAATATTTCCGTCACACCCACGAGAGCCGATGAAGCCGTTGACAGCGACAATTCGCGGGCCATGGACGGTGTACGGCATTCGTCTCCTGCTGATAGTGGCGACGGTCTGCCTCTTGGTGCCATTCCGGGCTGCGGGGGACAACAAGGGCACCGGCATCTCCATTCGGGATTTTTTTGGCGTGGCCCAGGGTGGATTCAATCGCACGCCCAACATGTGGGACTTGGTCTTGAGCGCCAACCGGCGTGATGTATCCTGGGGCAACACCGAGTCGATACGGGGCGTCTATGATGACACTCACCTCAACAGTGTCATTGCAAATTACGTACTGCCCTGCAACGAGCGGAATGCCATATTTCTGCCAATGTTGGGCTATAACACCGACTGGTCTTGGGACCGAGCCGATCGGACTTATTACGATTCACCCGATGGTCTGGAAGACAGCCCCGTCTATGGCCACGCGACTACGCAATATACGATGCGCAGCATCGGCAACAATGAATATGAAAAGACGGTGTATGTTTGGAAAAAACCCTCCGTATTTCAGCCATATGCCTGGGTGTATCAATCGCAAACCATCACCACCGGCGACAGAAAGTTTCCATTGGCGTCGGACTACGTCCTTGACTGGATGAATTACGTCCTGCACACCGTGGACGCGCTGCAGCCATATGGTGTCGAGTACTACCAGATCTGGAATGAGGCGCACCCGAACAGCGGCTTCTGGGACGGTGGGCTGGATGAGTATATGTCACGCGTACATCTACCTGCCTCCTTGGTGATCCACGGTCGCGGTGGCAAAGTTGTGTATGGTGGCTGGCCAGGCAACGTCAGTGTACAGACCTATATCAATACTCTCGATGCGTGGGATGCATGGGACTCGATTGACGTCTTGGACATGCACTACGGCAGTCTGACCGATTTCGCGACGCTCTACGACGCTGCGGTGGCACGCGGCCGAACGGATATCGGCATCTGGAAGACAGAATTTGGTTTCACGCAATCTGTCGGCAAGATCGGCAACGCTTATCCTCGCTTTGTGCGCTGGGCGCTGCAGCACGGCAGCCTGCAGGACCACGATCGATTCAAAATGTTCTGGTTCGCTGACTGGTCACCCAATTCGGCCAGTGCCTCCGGCTATCACAAGACCCTCTACAGCGGCGATGCAATCTTCCACCACGGTATCAGCCTGATGACCATCGGCCAGTTACTTGATGGCGACGGACTGCAGGTGCGCAATGACGTAATCAACAACAAGGGTTGGTCCGCCACCCTGACAGAATCGATAGACAGCATTGAGTCCTTCAAGCTTACGGACCGCACAGTCATCGCCATCCACACCGATGATGGCAGCGGCACGGTCACGCTCTCAATGCCTGGCTTCGGCCAATGGGGCACGGATCAAATGTCGTTCTGGCGCGTGGACCAGTCAGGCTACCGGACCGACCTGTCGGACGCGGTCTCACTGATCGGCGACAGTCTGGTAATTACAGTGGGAATAGCGGATTCCACCTTGAGTCCCGTCATGGATTGGGACATTGGTATCTTGCGCAACACGTTCTATGTGCTGATCGAGGTTCCGCACCCCGGCGACGCCAATGGCGACGGGATGATCAATCTGGCTGATCTGCAGATTCTCGGAGACCACTGGCAGTCCACTTCCGCCACCTGGGTAGAAGGTGATTTCACCAACGACGGCATTGTTGGCTTGGCGGATTTGCAGATTCTTGGAGACGACTGGGGTTACGGCACGGATTGGGTTATCGCGTTTGATCGTGCTGTTGAACTGTATGGCCTTGCCATACCAGAACCAGCCTCGTGGTTGATTCTGGATGGCGGAGTGCTGGTGCTGTCTCGGCGACGATCTTTTCACGGTGAGACTTGACCCGGCCCCAGGTGTGTGACGAGATCCATCCCGGCGTTCCATGACATGACGTCGCACCAACGCCCGAAATCACCAATGGCATCATGGCGATGCCGCTGACCGCCTAACAAGACCAAGTCTGACATGAAGCAATATCGGGCCAATTCCACGGATAAACTGACTGTTCCAAGCCAACACATACACCGTGTTGCCTTGGAACTGATGCATCAGGCGGCGACGGCGATTCCGGTGGACTTCAAACAGGGCGTGGCGGCGGCGGCGGCTGGCGAGACCAATCCGTTATCGCTGTTCGTGCTCAACGAGATCAACGCCAACTACGGCGCGGCCGAGGCGGACGGCCGGCCGATGTGCGGTGACACGGGATTGCCCCGCTGGTATGTCAAGGTGGGCGAGCACTGCCGCCTCGATACCGGCTTCGTGCAACTGGAGCGCACCCTTCGTCGGGCCACCGCACAAGCCACGCATGAGATCCCGCTGCGACCCAATCGCGTGCATCCGCTGACGCGCGAGGATCACAACAACAACCTGGGCATCTTTGCCCCGGAGATCGACTACAGCTTTGAACCCGATGTTGATTGGATCGAATTGACCACCGTGCACAAGGGCGGCCTGTTCGGCAGCGATTATCGCATGCTGTTCCCGGCCGACGGCGTGGCGGGCATCAAGAAGTTTTTCCTCGATACCTTTGTGGCGTTCGGGCGCAGGGGTATGGCGTGTCAACCAGCGGTGGTGGGACTGGGCATCGGTGGATGTAAGGATACGACCATGCGCATCGCCAAGGAAGCGGCCTGCCTGCGTCCAGTGGGCGATCGCCATCCCGACCCGCAGATCGCACAACTCGAAGAAGAACTCAAAACGCTGGGCAACCGCATCGGCATGGGACCCATGGGCTTTGTCGGCAACAGCGCCGTCGTCGATGCTCACGTGGAGATCGCCTACACCCACACCGGCGGTATGCCCGTGGCCATGCACACCTTCTGCTTCGCCTCGCGCCGCGCCACGGCCCGCATTCACGCTGACGGGCGGGTTGAATACCGCAGCGATCCGAAGTGGTTCACCGACTACTACCGGCGGGAGGGGATCTGACGTGAGCGCCATCGACTTGGACAAGCTGCGGATGAAGCGGGTCGACCTGACCTGCCCGGTGGAGCCGGCGGCGCTGCGCGAATTGAAGCTGGGCGATCGCGTGTACCTGACCGGTACGATCTTCACCGGCCGCGAGGGGCTCTATCATCGCTGGCTGGATGAGAAGATCGAGCCGCCCGTGCCGTTGAGTCGGATCAGCAACGTGAACTTCCATTGTTCCCCGGCGGCTGCGCCCAATGATGACGGCACATACAACGTCAAGGCGGTCACCGGAACGGCCTCCTTCCGCTTCGGCAAGTGGTTCGATGCGTTCTTTGCGCGCAGCGGGGTGAAGGTCATCGTCGGCAAGGCGGGGCTGACCAGTGAGGATTACCGCAAGCTGTTCGTGCCGCACGGCGCGGTGTATCTGACAACCGTTGGCTATGGATTGGGCGCGACGTACGGGCGGGCGATTGAAAGCATCGAAGCGGTGCATTGGCTGGAGGAGTTGGGCATCGCCCAGGCGATGTGGGTGCTGAAGGTCAAGCAGATGGGGCCGTTCATTGTCGAGGGCGACTGTGAAGGCAACAGTCTGTTTGAGTTGAGCAACCAGCGCATCAACGCCCGGCTGAGCGAGCTGTATCACGATCTGCCGCAGCCGGTGCTGCGCCGCTTTGGCGAAGAGACGGATCGTCGCCGGGAGGTGGTCTGAGCATGTCGGCGATCAGTCCCTATCGCAATCCCGAGCTGGCCATTTACCTGGACTGCTACGAATATCCCCCCCCGCCCCCGGAAGGGGCAAGACAAGAGCAGGTAACGCAAGTAGAGGGCGGATGGATGCAGCGCGTTCTGCAGCGAGCCGCGCCTCTGCTTCCGGGGGTGGGGTTGGCCGGGGCGGTGACCGGCGTGGGGTATCTGTTGGCGGGATTGATCGCCTGGGCAACGCGCGGGCTTGGTGAAGCGCCGGTCAGTCCGATCCTGCTGGCGATTGTGCTGGGGCTGATGTTGGGCAACCTGGTGGCGGTGCCGCAGGAGTACGACGCGGGGTTGCGCTGGTGCGCCCGACTGGTGCTGCGGATCGGCATTGTGCTGCTGGGGTTGCGGTTGAGCCTGTCGGCGGTTGGAGCTATCGGATGGGCAGCGCTGCCGCTGGTGGTGATCTGCATCACGGCCGGCCTGCTGATCGTGTTGACCGCCGGACGCTTGCTGGGCTTGTCATCCAGACTGGCGGGCCTGATCGCGGTGGGCACCGGCATCTGCGGCGTCAGCGCCATCGCCGCCACCGCGCCGGCCATTGACGCCGAGGACGACGAGGTCAGCTACGCCATCGGGTGCATCACGCTGTTCGGACTGATAGCGCTGCTGACTTATCCCTGGCTGTCGCATGCAGTCTTTGCCGGCAACGCGGACCGGGTTGGTCTGTACCTGGGCACGGCCGTGCACGACACCTCGCAGGTGACAGGCGCAGCTTTACTGTACAGCCAATGGTACGACGCGCCGCGGGCTCTGGAGGTGGCGACGGTCACCAAGCTGCTGCGCAATCTGTTTATCGCGGTGGTGGTCCCGCTGATGGCACTCAGCTTCCGCCGCCGCAGCGGGGATGCGACCAAGTTGCCGCGCTGGTGGCGGGCGGTGCCTGTCTTCGTGCTGCTGTTTATCGCCATGGTGGTGCTGCGCACGGTCGGTGATTGGGGTGAGCGTGCTTTCGGGCTGCTGCCGCACGAACAGTGGAAGCACCTGTTGGGCTGGAGTCAGCAGGCCACCGCGTTGTGTCTGACCTTGGCCATGGCGGCCGTCGGAACCGGCACGCGCCTGTCCCGACTGCGGCGGCTGGGGCTGCGGCCGCTGGCCCTGGGCCTGGTGGCGGCGGCGGCCGTCGGATTGATCAGTTTTACCTTGATTCAAAGCGGAATGATCCAACCATGAGCAGTGTCCAGGCAACCGACGTGACCTTCGCACGCAACTACATCAACGGCCAGTGGCGCCATTCTTCCGCCACCGAGTCGCTGCCGGTCCACAATCCCGCCGACGGGCAGGTGATCGGGCAGGTTCCCTTGTCACCCCCGCAAGAGGTGGACGCAGCAGCCAGGATCGCACAAAAAGCGTTCGAGCAATGGCGTCACGTCCCGGCCGTGGACCGTGTCCAGCCGCTGTTCAAGCTCAAGGCTTTGTTCGAGGCCCATGCTGACCAGATCACCCGCTCGGTCACCATCGAGTGCGGCAAGACCCTGGCTGAATCGCGCGGCGAACTGAAGCGGGCCATCGAGAACATCGAGACCGCCTGCGGCATCCCGGCTCTCATGCAGGGCGACTTCTCCCAGGACATCGCCCGCGGCATCGATGAGTTTATGATCCGCCAACCCCTGGGGGTGTGTGCAGCAATCTGCCCATTCAACTTCCCGTCCATGATTCCCTTCTGGTTCCTGCCCTATGCCGTGGCCTGCGGCAACAGCTACATCGTCAAGCCATCCGAGCGCGTGCCCATGACCATGCAGTTGGTGTTCGAGCTGATCGACCAGATCGATCTACCGCCCGGCGTGATTAACCTGGTCAACGGCAGCCGCCAGACCGTGGACGCCATCCTCGAACACCCGCTGGTGCGCGGCATCAGCTTCGTCGGCTCGACGCCCGTGGCCCAGCACGTGTATGCCACCGCCACCGCCCACGGCAAGCGGGCCCAGTGCCAGGGCGGCGCCAAGAACCCCGTGGTCATCATGCCCGACTGCGATCTGGATATGACCACTCGCATCGTGGCGGATTCGGCATTCGGTTGTGCCGGACAACGCTGCCTGGCGGCGTCGTTGGCCATCACCGTGGGCGATGTGCGCGACCGCTTCCGTCAGGCCATCGCCGAGACCGCCGCCAAACGCATCGTCGGCAACGGCCTGGATGAAAACGTCGAGATGGGCCCGGTCATCTCCGCCCCAAGTCGTGATCGACTGCATCAGGCCATCGACTCGGTCAATGGCAGTGGTGCCTCGGTGCTGGTCGATGGTCGCAACCCGCAGATCCCCGGCGGCGAGCGGGGCTTCTTCCTACGCCCCACCGTTATCGACGAGCTTGCTCCCGATCACGCACTGGTCGGCCGCGAATTGTTCGGCCCCGTGCTCGGCCTGCTGCACTTCGAATCGCTGGACGAGGTGATCGAATGCATCAATCGCTTCAACTACGGCAACATGGCCTGCATCTTCACCGCCAGCGGCGCCGCCGCCCGCAAGTTCCGCAGCCACGTCGACGCCGGCAACGTCGGCATCAACATCGGCGTGGCCGCCCCCATGGCCTTCTTCCCCTTCTCCGGCTGGAAACAAAGCTTCTTCGGCGACCTGCACGGCCAGGCCCGCCATGCCGTGGAGTTCTTCAC
>CAYYGM010000004.1:52239-73877 GCA_964471555.1 uncultured Phycisphaeraceae bacterium | reverse complement strand
ATCCTCGAGCGCCTGCACGATGCGGCCGATCTCATCCTCACCGGCGACCTGAACTGCACCGAAGACTCAGACCCGATGAACGTGTTGCTGGCTGAGAACGCTTTGCGCGATGCCTATCGCATCGTGCGCCCCGAGCGCAGTGAAAACGAGGCCACGTATCAGGGCTTCACCACGAAGCGCGAAGGCTCGCGCATCGATTTTGTGCTCTTCCGTGGGGCATTTGCGCCCACGGCTGCGACCATCGTGCACGACGAATACGACGGCACGCCGCCCTCGGACCACTACCCCGTCACCGCCACGCTGGAGTTCGCCCCATGAAGCCGGACCAACCGCGGCACAAACAGGCCGGCAAAGCCCTGGAGCGCCTGCGCGGCGATCATGGTGAGATTCTTTTTCCCGACGGCGGGGCTCAACCGCTGAAGGTGCGCATCCGAAAGTTCCAGAACAAGCCCAACGACGGCCACGGCTCGCATCACCAGGGCAAGCACAAGCTGGGCTGAGCAACTCATCTCTGCACCGTTGACTGCGCTGGTGCGGCCTGTTAGCTTGCCGACGCATCTGCCGGCGCTGGACTGTTTGGGGAATCCGTTGCACTGGATCGACTGGACGATTGTCGGGCTGCTGCTGGCGCTGTTGACCGGCGCTGCGTTGTACACGCAACAATACACCCGCAGCGTGGCGGACTTTCTGGCGGCCAATCGCTGCGCGGGGCGGTATCTGCTGAGCATCTCGCAGGGCGTGGCTGGGGTGGGGGCGATCAGCCTGGTGGCGGGCTTTGAGCTTTTCTATAACGCCGGTCTGACCGGTGCGTGGTGGCGGCTGCTGTTCACGGCGGTCAATGCCGTTCTGTTTCTGACCGGCTGGGTGATTTATCGCCTGCGCGAAACACGGGCGTTGACCCTGGCCCAGTTTCTGGAGATGCGCTACAGCCGGCGCTTCCGCGTGTTCGCAGGGATCATCGCCTGGCTGTCGGGGATCATCAACTTCGGCATTTTCCCGGCTGTGGGGGCGCGATTTTTCCTTTATTTCTGCGGGTTTCCGGATAACACCTTCACCTTTGCCACCCTGATGATCATCATGCTTTCGTTCGCCCTGTTCTTCACCTTCCTGGGCGGACAGGTGGCGGTGATGGTGACCGACTTCATCCAGGGGGTGTTCTGCAACGGCATGTTCGTGATCATCCCGCTGGTGGTGCTCGGCATCTTCACCTGGCCGCGGATCGTGGACGTGCTCTCGGCGGCGCCGGCGGACAACAGCCTGGTGCATCCGTTCCACACGCAGCGCGCTCAGGATTTCAACATCTGGTTCTACCTGGTGTTCGCGTTCAGCAATTTTTATAACGGCGGCGTCTGGCAGGGCAGCCAGGCCTACAACGTCTCGGCCCTCAATGCCCACGAAGCACGCATGGGCAGGATTCTCTCCGGTTGGCGGATCCTGGCGGTGGATCTGTTCATGATGATTCTGCCGCTGTGCGCTTTGACGTTCATGATGCATCCCGACTTCGCCGAGCGGGCCGCCCAGGCCAGGCAGGTGCTGGCGGATATCGTCAATCCACAGATTCAGGAGCAGGTGGCGACCACGGTGCCCACCCGTTTCTTCCTGCCCGTCGGCATGATGGGCGGACTGGCGGCGGTGATGCTGGCCGCCTTCATCAGCACTCACGATACGTACCTGCACTCCTGGGGCAGCATCTTCATCCAGGACGTCGTGCTGCCGCTGAGGCGCAAACCGCTGTCGCCCCGCCAGCACATTCGGCTGCTGCGCCTGTCCATCTTCGGCGTGGCGGTGTTCATCTTCTGCTTCAGCCTGATCTTCCGCCAGACCGAATACATCTTCATGTTCTTCCAGATCACCGGGGCCATCTTCCTCGGTGGCGCGGGAGCGGTGGTCATCGGCGGGCTGTACTGGAAAAAAGGCCCCACCGCCGGGGCCTGGAGCGCCATGTTCACCGGCTCATCCCTGGCGGTGATCGGCGTCATTATCCGGCAGATCCACCAGTCCTATCCCGATGTCCTGGCCCGCGTTCCCCTGATCGGCTCCGGGCTGGAACTGGTCGCTTCCCAGAACGGCGCGATCCTGGGCTTCTACGCCTCGGCCATCGCCATCTGCGTCTATGTCATCGTGTCCCTGGCCACCTGTCGCCACGATTACAACCTGGCCAGGCTGCTGCATCGTGGCCCCTATGCCGTGGAAGACCTGGAAAAGACAAAGGCCAAACTGCCGGTCACCGGCCTGCGGGCCCTGATCGGCATGGGCAGCGAATTCAATTTCCGCGACAAGCTGATCTACCTGGCCAGCATCGGATGGATGCTGCTGCTGGCGGCTGTCTTTGTCCTGGGCACCCTGTACAACCTGATGATCGATGTGCCCAACGAAAGCTGGCTCGTGTTCTGGAAATGCTATCTCTGGCTGATGATCGTGCTGTCAGCGGTCACCACCGTCTGGTTCACCATCGGCGGGTTGTTCGATCTTCGCCGCATGTTCCACATGCTGGGCACCCTGCGCCGCAACGACAGCGACGACGGCACCGTGCTGCAGGAAGATGCGCCGCTGTCAGACTCCGAACAGACATCCACATGACTGCGGCCGATCACCGACAGAACGAACGGCGGCGCGATCCCAGCCACAGCATCGGCAACAGCAGACTCAAGGCCGTCGGTTCCGGTATGAACTGGGCTGCCAGCAGCGCGAAGTCGCCGGCCGACTGCTGCCAGTGATCGCCGAGGATCTGCAGGTCGGCCAGGTCCACGATGCCGTTGCCACTGTAGTCGCCCATGATCCAAGTGGCGGACTGGTTGCCCCAGTGATCGCCCAGGATCTGCAGGTCAGCGAGGTTGATGACCTGGTCGAGGTTGGTGTCGCCGGGGATGGCCACGGTGGCCAGCACGCTGTTGTCGGTGTAGGTCACAGCCAGGGTCAGGTCGTTGGCGAACAGCAGGCGTAAAACGGCACTGAAATGTCCCGTGATCGACTGGGCGCTGAGGATCACCTGCTGATCACCCAGCTCGGGTGATTTGATCTCTGCGCCGTTGATGGCCAGCCGACCGCCCTGCAGCGCCACGTCGCCGGTCACTACCAGTTGGTCGATCCGACTGTCCGGGTGAGCCACGCTGAGCGATAGAGAACCGCCATTCATGGTGTAGTTGCCGTCGATCAGGAAGGACTCGGCCGGGGCCAGCGTAGAACCGGAAAATTTGATCTGGATACTGCCGCCCTGCTGAAGCACATCCGCGATGACGTGGCCGCTACCTTGGAGATAGCCACGTTCCCCGATCGTGAAACCGTCAGTGGCGGTGATCGAGGCTCCGTCCTGGAATCGCAGATAGCTGGACACGTTGCCGCCGATGTAGAACGAACGGACCGTGGTGGGCGCTGCCGGTCCGGTGATCAGCATGCTCGCGCTGGGACTGATGGTCACGTCGTAGCGTTCATCGGGCAGGACGTTGCCGTACCAGTTGCTCGCATCATCCCAGATGTCGGGCGTCTGGTTGTCGATCCAATGCGTTGCGAACAACTGCCGGTTGAGCAGCAGGCGCAGGATCTGCGAACCGCCGCTGGCAACGATCTGGTATGACGCACCGTCGAGGCCGGCCAGGGAAAGCCCGGCCGCGCTGATGGATGTGGCGGTGATCAGGTCGTAACTGGTCTGGCCCGTGGGATTGTAGCCGTTGATCAGTTGCAGGTTGAGCAGGCCGTTGAGCAGGGCGCTGCCGGTGATCGAGAGCGTGTCGAAGCTGGACAGCGAGGCGATCTCAAAGGTCATGGCAGCATTGGCGTTCTGCGTGTAGTTGCCGACGATGTCGGTGTGCCCGATGGAGTTGCCGGGGCGCAGCGTGCCGCCGGCATTGGTGAGGTTGCCGGTGAAGGTGTTGACGTGGAGGTTGCCGCCGGTGAAGTTGAACGAGCCGCTGATGGTTTTGTCGATGGTGTTGGCTGACAATGTGCCGCCGGCGAGGTTGACCGTGCCCTGGTTCCAGATCTTGAGCGTGCCGGTGAGGTTGACAGCCGCGTTGTCCTGGATGTGCACGGTGCCCAGGCCCTTGGCTTGGGTGATGCTTCCGCCGACGTACATGTTGGTGCTGTTCCAGGCGGAGTTGGCGCCGGTGACGGTGAGCGTGCCGACGCCGCCGACACCGTAACCGAGGTAGGTATTGGTGGTGGTGGCGGTGGCGCCGTTTTCGATGCGTGCGGTGGCATCGCCGAAGGTGGCGATGTTGACGAAGCCGGTGGCGACGAGGCTGGAGCCTGGCCCGGTGACGGTGAGTGAGCCGTTGGAGCGGGTGGAATTATCGAGTGCTGCGCTTTCGCCGATCATCACCGACGCCGCGGAGAGCATGCCGCCGGCACTGACGGTCGCTGTGCCGGCGGTGTCACGGGCGATGATGATGGAACTGCTGTGGAAGGTGGAGCCGGCCCCGCTGACCAGCAGGTCGCCGCGCCCGCTTTCGCCGTAGCCGAAGGTCGCGCCGTAGCCGATGTCCACCGCCGCGCCGCCGGTCACTTCGATAGCCGCCTGACAGTTGTAGCCGACGCCGATGTCGTAGGTGGTGTTCCACTGGGTGTTCTGTCCGCTGACGTTGACCGAGCCGGTGGATCCGAAGCCGATGTAAGCGGAGTTGTCGTTGAGGATGGCGCCGTTGCTGACGTTGACTTCGCCGGTGCTGTTGTTGGTGATGTCAGGCCAGCCGCCGACGTAGAGCCAGCCGGTCAGTTGCATGAGCGAGCCTTCGCCGGTGACGTTGACGGTGCCGGTGGCGTCGTCGTTGTCACCGCCCTGTGCGACGATGACGCTCTTGAGGTAGGCGTCGGCGCCGTTCTGGACATTCACGGTGCCGGTGCCGGTGTAGCCGACGTAAGCGATGTTGGTGCTGGTCCAGGAGGAATCGGAGCCGGTGACGGTGAGGGTGCCGTGGGCGATGGAGCCGCGGCCGATGTAGGCATCGACGCTGGAGACGTCCCCGCCGTTTTGGATCATCAGCGTGCCGGTGCCGCCGTGGCCGACGTTGAGAGCGGTGGTGCTGGTCCAGGTGGCATGATCGACGGTGGCGCTGCCCTTGTCGCCGAGGTAGTAGCCGACGGAGCCGACGTTGCTGGTGACGTGGGCGTTGTCGAGGATGTCGAGTGTGCTCTGGATTTGTGAGCCGACCTTGAGGGTGCCGCTGTCGGTCCAGGTGGAGTCGGTGCCGGTGACGGTGACGTGGCCGTGGCTGCCGGGGGTGTAACCGACGAAGGCGTTGGCGGTAGACAGTGCGCCGCCGGCCTCGACGTGCACGGAAGCAGCCTGGGTATATCCGACGTAAAACTCGTTGCTGACGGTCCACTGCGCGTTTGCGCCGCTGATGGTGGCGTCGCTGTTGGCGTTGCTGTAGAAGCCCATGTAGGCGTTGCTGGCGTTCACGTGTCCGCCATCGCTGACCAGCAGCGAGCCGTGGCCGGTGGTAAAGCCGCTGTCGTACTTGCCGAAGTAGATGGAGCCGGCTGTCCACGTGGAGTTGTTACCGGTGACGACGACGTTGCCTTCGCCGGTCCAGGTGGCGCCCAGATAGGTCAGCGTGTTGGTGAAGGACGCACCGTTGGAGATGGTCAGCGAGGCCTGGCCGGTGATGCCCAGGTACAGTCGGTCCGCCGCACCAGCCGGCGCACCGTTGAGCAGGACGCTGTCCAAGTCGATGTAAACGTAGTCGCCGGCGTTGGGCGGGCGGTTGAGCGACCAGTTGCCCGAGGTGTTCCAGTCGTCGCTGAGCGAGCCGGTCCAGTCAATCGCCGCTGCCCGGACGACCGTCAACAGGCCCAGCACAAGCAGAGCGATCGCAACCCGAGCCCCGATGAAGAGTCGCAGCGAATTGACCACGGAATATCCCTCTCCGATCAGGGGTGCCGCCCGAACAATATCCTCGAATATACCCCGGAAACGCATAAAACACAAGGGTTTAATAACATGAAAGCTCAGGTGATCTGCTGCAGTGCCAGCCGCCGGGCGCAGGTCAGGGCGATGGCGATGGCGTCGGCGACGTCGGGCGGACTGGGGGGTTCGCTGAGATGGCACTGGGTCTGGATGGCAAGCTGCATTTGTTGCTTGGAGGCGTGGCCGTAGCCTGTGATGGCCTTCTTGACCTCGGTGGAAGGCAGGTGCTCGATGGGCAGGTCGCACTGCTGGGCGGCCAGCAGGATGACGCCGCGGGCGTGGCCCATGAGGATGGCGGTGCGGGGGTGCTTGTAGTGGGCGTAGAGTTTTTCCACCGCCACGCGGTCGGGCGAAAACTCCTTCAGCAGCGCAGCAAGGTCAGCGTGCAGTTGATTCAGGCGTGATTCGATCGAAGTGCGCGGCTTCAAACGCAGAACGCCGGCTTCGATCAGGCTCGGCTCAAGCTGGCCGGCTCGCAGCTCGACCACGCCGTAGCCGGTGATCTGCAGGCCGGGATCGATGCCGAGCACGCGCATGGAGGTAGTGTACGGTGCGGGGTCGGGGGCGGCGAGTGAAAAATTGAATGACCAATTCTCAATGACCAATGCCCAATGTCCAGATGGTGTTGCGAACGTGCCTTTTCATTGGACATTGGGAATTGGTCATTGGTCATTCCCGGATATTTCGCCATTCGAATTTTCCTGCTATCCTTTCCCCGCCAGGGAGGGCTGTTTTGGCCAGAAAACGCAGGACATCGTCAACAAGTTCCAAAGACAGCGGAGACTCGCTTTTCGCCCCCACCCCCGGAAGCGGTGGTGATGGAAGTGGTGCTGAGGGCGCTTCCGGGGGCGCCGCGGGGGAAGCAAGCGTCGCCCTGCACACCGCCGCCCAGGAACGCTACCTCAACTACGCCCTGTCGGTCATCACCAGCCGCGCCCTGCCCGACGTGCGCGACGGCCTCAAACCCGTCCAACGCCGCATCCTTTACACCATGTGGCTCGAACGCCTGCACGCCACCGCCAAGCACCGCAAGTGTGCCGGCGTCGTCGGCTCGGCCATGCGCGATTTCCACCCCCACGGCGATCAGGCAATCTACGACGCACTCGTCCGCCTGGCACAGCCCTTCAGCGTGCGACTGCCCCTGATCGAGGGTTCGGGCAACTTCGGCTCACTCGACGGCGATCCCCCGGCGGCCATGCGCTACACCGAGTGCCGCCTCGCCCCGCTCTCGCACGAGCTGCTGGAAGAGATCGGCCAGGACACCGTGCCCTTCCGTCCCAACTACGACGGCACACGCAGTGAGCCGGTGGTCCTGCCCGCCCGCGCTCCCAACCTGCTGATCAACGGGTCAACCGGTATTGCCGTGGGCATGGCCACCAACATCCCGCCGCACAACGCCGGTGAAATCTGTGCCGCCCTGCTGAAGCTGATCGACGACCCGGAGATCAAGCCCTATCAACTGGTCGCCAACGATGCCGTGCAGGGCCCCGACTTCCCCACCGGCGGGCAGATCCTCAACACCCGCGAAGAGCTGCGCGAGATCTACAAGACCGGCTCCGGCGCCATCCGCCTGCGGGCCACCTGGGAAAAAGGCCCCGTCACCCGCGGCGGCAAGTCGCTGTTCATCAACTCGATTCCCTACAACGCCAACAAGTCCACCATCGTCGAACAGATTGCCGCCGTGGTGCTCTCGCGCAAGATGCCGCTGCTGATGGACGTGCGTGATCTGTCTTCCGAGGACGTGCGCATCGAGCTGCTGCTGAAGAAGGACGCCGATGACCAGAAGGTCATGGCGTACCTGTTCAAGCACACCGGCCTGCAAAATAACTTCAACGTCAACCTCACCTGCCTGGTGCCCACCGAGAACCCGGCCGTCGGACGGCCCGAGCACTGCGACCTCAAGACCATCCTCTGGCATTTCCTGCACTTCCGCCTGGAAGTGGTCACCCGCCGGCTGCAGAACGAACTGGCCCAACTGGACAAGCGCCTGCACGTGCTCGAGGGTTTCGCCCTGGTCTTCGATGCCCTGGACGAGATCATCCGCATCATCCGCCGCTCCGACGGCAAGGCCGATGCGGCTGACAAGATCATGAAGCGCTTCCCGCCCGACAAAAAAGGCCGCGGCGGGCTGGATGCCGAGCAGACCGACGCCATCCTGGAATTGAAGCTGTATCGCCTGGCCAAGCTGGAAATCAACCTGATCCAGGAGGAATTGAAGGACAAGCAGAAACGGGCCCGCGAGATTCGCAAGCTGCTGGACGAGCAGGATGCTGCCGGGCGATGGAAGCTGGTGCGCAGCGAGATCGAACAGGTGCGCGATCAGTATGGCAAGACCGCGGAGGGCAAGCGGCGGACGATCATCGAAAGTGCCGCCGACGAGCCGGTGTACACCGCCGAGGACTTCATCGTGGCCGAGGACAACTTTGTGCTGGTCTCGCGCGACGGCTGGATCAAGCGGCAGAAGGAGATTGCCGACCCTTCCAAGACGCGCATGCGCGAGGGCGATGCCGTGCTGGCCTGTGAGGCTGGCTCCACCCGCGCCACCATCGCGTTCTTCAGCAACTTCGGCACCTGCTACACCGCTCGCATCATCGACGTCCCCGCCAGCAGCGGTTACGGCGAGCCGATCCAGAAACTGTTCCGCCTCAAGGACGGCGAGCGCATCGTGGCCGCCTTCTCCCTGGACAAGCGAGCCATCGGCGACATCACGGAGGATCCGAACAAGCCCGACCTCTGCCCCGCCACGCACGCCTTCGCAGCCGGCAGTGACGGCAACGCCCTGCGCTTCGGCCTGCAGGCGTTTATCGAGCCCAGCACCCGTGCCGGCCGCCGCTACGCCCGCCCCCGCAAGGGTTCGCAGATGGTGGGGGTGGAAAAAATCCACGGCGACGAAATCATTCTTGCCGTCAGCGAGCAATGCCGGGCCATGGTTTGCCGGGCGGAGGAAGTCAACTACCTCTCCGGCCCCGGCATGGGCGTGCAACTGATCAAATTGTCCAAAGACGACCGTTTGATCGGCTTCAAAGCTTCCGGGGGCGACCGCGATCTGCTGAAGGTGGAAACCAACCGCGGGGCTGAGAAAACCATCAGCACCGCCAAATATAAGGTAACATCACGTGGTGGTCGCGGCTGGGAGATCCAGAAAAACGGACGGATCGCCCGGATCCTGGCCGACGACGTACCCGCACCGATCCTGTTGGAAGAATAGAGGTTCACCCATGATTTTTGACTCGCTGGAAAATGCTTCGCTGTATCGCAACCTGTCGCCCGATTTCGCTCTGGGCTTTGAATATCTCAAGAGCGATCGGGCTCGCACCGACCCGCCCGGCAAACACGAGATCGCCGGCAACCGCGTGTATGCCGACGTGCACGTGGAGCCGACGCAGCCGATCGAAAAGTGCCGCTGGGAAGCGCATCGCAAGTACGCGGATATCCAGTGCATTCTCTCCGGCTGCGAGCGCATGGGCGTCGCCCCGGTCAAGAGTATGAAGGCAACCACCGAGTACGAAGAACGCCGCGATGTGACCTTCTTCGAGGGCGAAGGCAGCGTGATTGCCGTGCCGGAAGGCATGTTCGCCCTGTTCATGCCGCACGACGCCCACCTGCCCGGGATCATGAACGGCGAGCCGAAGCAGGTGCGCAAAGTGGTGGTCAAGGTGCGAGTCAGCGATTGACCGCATCCCCCTGTCCCCCTGGGAGAGGGCCGGGGTGAGGGCCGAAGGCCATTGAATACACGAAGTCCAGGATAAAGCGTCAGGGATGACCGCCACCTACACCGCTAAAGACATCGACGTTCTCGAAGGCCTCGAGCCCGTGCGCAAGAGGCCCGGCATGTACATCGGCGGCGTCGGCAGCGCCGGCCTGCACCACCTGGTCTGGGAAATCCTCGACAACAGCATCGACGAGGCGATGAACGGCCACGCCTCGCAGATCACCGTCACTCTCCACGCCGAAGGCAACAGCGTCACCATCGCTGACAACGGCCGCGGCATCCCCGTTGACATCCACCCCCGCTTCAAAAAGCCCGCCCTGGAGATCATCCTCACCACTCTCCACGCCGGCGGCAAATTCGATCAGCAGCACGGCAGCTACAAAACCTCCGGCGGCCTGCACGGCGTCGGCGCTTCTGTTGTCAACGCTTTGTCCGCGCAACTGACCGCCACCGTGCTGCGCGACGGCTACGAATACCGCATGGTCTTCAAACGCGGTAAATCAGCCGGGAAAATGCAGCGCAAACGCAGCAGCGCCCGCGGCAGCGGCACCACCATCTTCTTCCACCCCGACGCCCAGATCTTCCCCCGCATCGTCTTCGATCCCGCTGTCATCCGCGAACGCCTGGAAGTGGCCAGCTATCTGCACAAGGGCGTGCGCATCAACTTCGTTAACGAAGCCGACGGCGAAAAAGTCACCTTCCACCACGAGGAAGGCCTCGTTCAGTACCTGGCAAAACTGGTCAAGCAGCGCAATGTCAAACCCGTGCATGAAACGCCCTACGCCCTGTCCAAGGACGCCAACGGCGACGGCAAGGTGGAACTCGTGCTGCACTGGACCGAATCCACCGACGAGCACATCCGCAGTTACGTCAACGGCATCCCCACCACTTCCGGCGGCACGCACGAGGCTGGACTGCGCGGCGGTTTGACCAAGGCGGTGCGCAACTACATCGAAACGCACAACCTCCAGCCGCGCGGTGTCAACATCGCTTCCGAAGACATCCGTGAAGGCATCATTGCTGTGCTCTCCGTCTTCATCAGCGATCCGCAGTTCCAGGGCCAAACCAAGGACCGCCTCAATAACCCCGAACTGCAGGCCATCGTTGACGGCCTCGTGCGCCAGAACGTCGAGCACTGGCTCAACAGCAATCAGTCAGTCGCCGAATCGATCGTGGCCCGCATCATCCTGGCCGCCCGCGCTCGGGAAGCGTCCCGCGCCGCGTCCGCTTCCGTGTCCCGCAAAAGCGCCACTTCCGCCGGGCGATTGAATCTGCCGGGCAAATTGGCTGATTGCACCAGTCCCAACCGCAGCGATTCGGAGCTGTTCATCGTCGAAGGCGACTCGGCCGGCGGCAGCGCCAAGCAGGGCCGCGACCGCGCCCATCAGGCCATCCTGCCCCTGCGCGGCAAGGTGCTCAACACCGAGGGCATCTCGCTCTCGAAAGTGCTGGATAACAAGGAACTTTCCGACCTGCTGACCGCCCTGGGCTGCGGCGCGGGCAAGGACTTCGATCTGTCGCGCCTGCGTTACCAGCGATTGATCCTGTTGGCCGATGCTGACAGCGACGGGCATCACATCACCACGCTGCTGCTGACGTTCATCTATCGCCACGTGCCGCAGTTGATCCGCGAGGGCAAGGTTTTTCTGGCCGTGCCGCCGCTGTACCGGGTGGACATCGGTAAGCAGACCTTCTGGGCCGCCGATGACGCCGACCGCGATCGCATCCTCAAGCAGCAGGGCAAGAGCGATTCGTCATCGAAAGTTGACATCACCCGCTTCAAGGGTCTGGGCGAAATGAACCCCAAGGTGCTGTGGGAGACGACGCTGAACCCCAAGACCCGCCGCCTGCTGCGGGTGGAGATCGCCGACGCCCTGGAAACGGACCGCGTGATCGAAGAGTTGATGGGCAAGGATCCGTCGGCTCGCTTCAACTTCATCATGGAGCGTGCCGAGGAAGCCGAAGAGCTGGACGTGTGACGCGGTTTCTGTTTATTGCATCAACGAGACCGGTTGTTGCTTGCCGCTAGGCGATCCATTTCTGATAGAAAATCCATGCCAACATGGAAACCTGAAACAGAAACGTAAAGATAGCCACACCAATGCCGCCTCGCTTAACGGCGGTCATCCAACATTGAGCTTCTCTTTGACGCAGACGGCACGACATCAAAACACACAATAAAAAGATGACATTGATGATGCCACCGAGGACAAAGCCAGCCATGGCAACCATCACAAATTCAAAGCCATCCATACATCCCTGGTAATACAAACTCTGACGGACAAATGCTGTGACAAACGGCACGAACACAATCATCGCGGGAATGTATCCGACAAACCACTTCATGATGGTGTGCGTCTCCCGCATGTAGCATGAGCCACTGAACAACGCCAATCAATGAATGCTGCCACGGAATAAACCATCAAGATGACACCGAGCGTACCACCGGGCAATCAGTCGTGCAATTAAACGGTGTCTATGGGTGCTTCACCCCTTGGCCATGATGCGGCCGATGGTGAAGATGGGCAGCAGCAGTGCCACGGCTACGAAGCCGACGATCAGGCCCATGGCGGCAACCATGGCCGGCTCGATGAACTGCGTCACCGTTTTGACCTGCTGTTCGAAATCGCTTTCGGTGAAGTCAGCGATCTTTTCCATCACGGGAGCGAGGCGGCCGGACTTTTCGCCGCTATAAACCATCTGGCTGACCGAGCGCGGCACCAGCGGGCTGGCGAACAGGCCGTCGGAAAGCTGCGAGCCGTGCTTGAGCTTGTCGGTCACGTCGTCCCAGAGCTTCTCGTAAAAATGGTTGGCGGTGACGGCCCGGGAAATGGTCACCATGTCGAGAATGGGCACGCCGGCGGCGATCATGGTGCCCATGGTGCGTGTGGCGCGGCTGATGTAGAGCTTGTTGAACAGCGGGCCCAGCAAAGGCACGTGCAGCTTGGCGTAGTCAAGACTGCGCTGGCCGGCGGCAGTGCCGCGAAAAACGAAAAACCCAGCCACGACCGCCACCACGGCCCCCACCACCCACGGCCAGTGAAGGACCATCGTGTTGCTGATGGTCATCAGAATCTGCGTGGGCAGCGGCAACGCGCTGTCGCGTGTCTGGTAGATCGCAGCAAACTTCGGCAGTACGAAGGTCAGCAGAAACACCGTCACCCCCACCAGCATCAGGAACATGAAGCAGGGATAGATCAACGCCCCGCGCACCTTCTTGATAATCGCCTGCTCGCGAGCCAGGTAGCTGGAGACGCGATCGAGCATCTGCCCCATGGTGCCGGACGCTTCGCTGGCTTTCATCAGCGAGATCATCACGGGCGGAAAGATCTTGGGGTGCTGATTCAACGCGGTGGAAAAATCGCTGCCGGCGTTGACTCGCTCAGCCACATCCGTCAGCACATCTCGGAAGTTGAGGTTGATGCACTGATCGGCCACGCAGTGCAGTGACTCACTCATGGGCACGCCGGTGTCGATCATCACCGCCATCTGGTGGGCAAAGGTGATCACATCGTCGCGCCTGATGCGCATGCGCTTGCCATGCACCGCATTGCCGGAAGAAGTGGAGGAAGTGCTGGAACGGGAGGTGGCGGCAGCGCCTTCACGAGCGGGAGACAGATCCACCACGAACTTGCCCTCGCCGCGTAGGATAGCGCCGGCCTCTTCCAGTGAAGCGGCATTCACCACGCCGGTGATCAGCTCCCCGTTGCCGGATCGGACTTTGTAGTTGAAGCGACTCATGGGCGGTTCTTGATGAAGTACCGACTGAAGTCAGCACGCCTACATGGCGGTGGCAGTCAGCAACTCCTCAACGGTGGTCAAGCCGGCCTTGATCTTGTCCAGGCCGTCCTGGCGCAGGGTGGTGTAACGAGTTCCGCTGCGGGCCAGTTGACGCAGCTCCTGCAGACTGGCGCCGCGACTGATGGCGTCCAGCGATTCATCGTCGGGAATGTACAACTCGTAAACGCCGAGGCGACCGCTGTAGCCGGTGTTGCGGCAGCGCTTGCAACCGGTGCCCTGATAGATGGTCTCCACGGGCGGTCCGCCGTCGGAGAGGCGATCGAGGGTGTGTCGGGTGGCGGTGTCGATGGGCACCACGTCCTTGCATTCGCTGCAGATCTTGCGTACCAGTCGCTGGGCCAGCACGCCGCGCACGGAAGCGGCAGTCAGATAGCTTTCAACGCCCATGTTGGTCAGGCGGGTGACTGCCGAGACGGCATCGTTGGTGTGCAGGGTGGAAAGCACCATGTGGCCGGTGAGGGCCGCCTGGGTGGCGATGCGTGCAGTCTCCTGATCGCGGATTTCACCGAGCATGATGATGTCGGGATCCTGCCGCAGCAGAGAGCGCAGGGCGTTGGAGAAGTTGAACCCAGCCCTTTCGTTGACCTGGAACTGGTTGACACCGACGATGTTCTGCTCCACGGGGTCTTCGACAGTGGAGATATTGACGTCTTCCGTGTTGATGGCATTGAGCGCGGCGTAGAGCGTGGTCGATTTGCCCGAGCCGGTGGGTCCGGTGACCAGGACGATGCCGTTGGGCATGTTGATCAGATTGCGCCACGATTCGAGCATGGGATAAGAGAAGCCCAGCTTGTCGAGGCTGACGAGGCTGTTGCGCTTGTCGATGATGCGCATGACGACCTTTTCGCCGAACTTTCCGGGCAAGGTGGAGACGCGCAGATCGACCTGGTTGCGGTCGATGACGACGGTGATGGCGCCGTCCTGGGGCACGCGGCGTTCGGAGATATCCAGGCCGGCCATGATCTTGATGCGACTGACCAGCGCGGGCAGCAGGCTGTGCGGCGGGCGTAATTTTTCGTATAACCGGCCGTCGACGCGATAGCGCACGCGCACGGCATTCTCGTCCGGCTCAATGTGAATGTCACTGGCGCCATCCTGCACGGCGGCGTAGATCAGGTAGTTGGCCAGCTTGATGACCGGCGAATCACCGGCCATGGATTCCACATCGCTCAAATCGGCGAACTGGGCTTCGATGACCGTGACCTCCGTGCTCTGGAGGTCGTTGACCAGCTCATCGATGACGAAGGCGTCATGGCCGACGCGATTGTGGACGGCGTGAATGGTGGCGTCGATGTCCTTCACTGTGGCGGACACCACCTGCACACTGCTGCTGGTCATTCGCTCGACTTCCTCGATCAGGAAGACGTTGGACGGCTCGGGCATGGCCAGGGTCAGCTTGCCCTCGACCAGGAACAGCGGCAGCACATGGTTCTTCTCGATAAATTCGCGCGGCAGCAGCTCAACGCATTTGGCGTCCACCAGGCGCGGCGTCAGGTGCAGGAAGGGCACGCCGTAGGCCTCGGCCAGCACCTCCATGACCTGCTGCTCGGTCACGAACTCCAACTCGACGAGCACCTCGCCCAGCAGCTTCTTGTGCCCGCGGTTGCGCTGGAAAGCCAGGGCCTGTTCGATCTGCTCCTCGCTGACCAGGCCATGCTCCAGCAATAGATCGCCCACGCGCAGGTTGCGCGTCGTGGTGGAGGACATCGCATTGTCATCCGATTCCGTCATCGTTCATCCCAGGCTCTTGATCGCCTCTTCCACGTCCCGGCAACAGACAAACCGCCCGGCCAACCGGGTGATCTCCAGAATCTTCTGTATCGTCTCCTGGCAGGCTGCCAGGCGCACCTGACCCAACTGCGCCACCGTCTCCTCCTGCATCCACAGCAGCGTCTCCAGCCCCTTGGAGTCGATGAACTCGGTCTCCCTGAGGTCCAGCACAATGTCGCAGATCTTCTTCTCCATGCGCTCGATCACCACTTTCCGCAGGGAATCGACGTCGTCCGCCGTAATCTCGCCGCGAATCGACAGCACGCTCATCCGTTCGTTGTCGTCGCACCTCATCTTCATGCCGTCTGCCCTCCCTGGCTGGCTTCCCAGCGCTGGTGCTTACGGATCATCTTGAAGTACGGCTCAAAATCGAGCTCGACGAAACGCTCGGCCAGATCGGGATCGAACTGCGACCCGGCGCAGCGGCGGATCTCATCGAGCACCTGCTCGTGCTCCAGGGCCCGGCGATACGTGCGGTCACTGCTCATGGCGTCGAAGGAGTCCGCCAGACAGATCAGCCGCCCGAACAGCGGAATGTCCGTCCCGGAAAGCCCGCTCGGATAGCCGCGGCCGTCCCAACGTTCGTGGTGATACAACACGCCCGGCAGCAGATCGCTCATCTGGCGGATATCCAGCAGGATGCGATTGCCGATGTCCGGGTGCCGCTTGATCTGGTCGAACTCCGCATCCGTCAGCCGGCCCGGCTTGCACAGCACCGCTTCGGGCACACCGATCTTGCCCACATCGTGCACCAGACCACTCAGATAGACGCGGTTGGACGTCGCGGCATCCAGCCCCGTCGCTTCAGCCAGCAGGCGGCTCATCAGGGCGACGCGCTCGGAGTGGCCGCGCGTGTAACTGTCCTTGGCGTCAATGGCGCTGGTCAGGGCGTGCAGCGTGCCCATGAACATCGACTGCAGATCCTCGAACAGCATTTTGTTTTCGAGGAAAATCGTCAGGCTCCCCGCCAGCGAGTTGCACAGCTTGCTGTCCACGGTGGTGATCTGATCCGCCCCCTGCTTGTCTCCGCCGAAGATCACGCCCAGCACCTGCGTTTCGGTGCGCAGGGGAATGACCAGCATGTTGTGACAGAAGCGGGCTGCGGAGGGCACTTCCGAGGTCGTGGCGTCATCGATGACGATCGGCTCGGCGTTGCGCTGCCAGCGGGCCATTTCGATCAGACTGCGGCCGACTTCGTGGAACCGCTCATCATCGCCTTCCACCGCACCGGCGCTGAAGACCTGCCCCGCCAGATCTTCCATGCGCGGATCGTCATCGATCAACTGCATGGCCATCCACCGGAGATTGACCACCTCGCGCAGTTCGTTGCATGCCTCGACGAAAAAATCGCGCGAGGGATGATCCACCGTCATGCTGGCTGACAGCTTATAGAGCAGGCTCAGTTCCTCGTAGGAACTGGTCAGCTCACGGCTGAGCGATTCCAGATCACTGACGCGGCGGCCGATCTGCTGATGATCCTCATGCAGCCACTGCAGAATGGCAGCCAGGCGCTGCGCTTCGCCCACGCCCACCAGGTGGCGGGTGTCGATGCGGGTCAACGTGGCAGCCAGGTCCAGGCGGTGGCTGTCGCAGACCTGGCGCAACTGCTCGCTGGTCAGCAGTTCAGGGCTCAGCAGCAGCACGGCATTGAGCGTATGCACTTCCTGCTGTTCGTTGCGACGGCGCTGCGGGCGCGGCAACACCGCCAGATGCACGCCCGGCCAAACCTCGCACACGGTGGCTGCTTCCTGCTGGCTCAACTGCAGCCACAACTGAGCGGTCAATCGCTCGAACAGCGGAGACTGGATCACGATCTGCTCGATCCAGCGCAGCGGGCCCACCGGCGTGGCCCGGCCGTCAGGCGTCAGACGCAACTGCGTCAACCCCAGTTCGCGCAGACGGTCCCCCAGGCGAATGGTCTTGGCATCGAGTATGGATGCGGCCTGAATCATGACGAAACACCGCGACTGGTTGAAGACTTACGCCGCATCCGCGGCCTCCGGCCGGTCGATGAACTCCTGCACCCGCGCCAGAATGTCGCGCGGACTGAACGGTTTACTGAGCACCTGACGAATGTTGGTCTGAGCCAAGTCCTGCGGCGGAATGGAAAAGCCCCTGGCGGTGAGCATCAAGGCCGGGATGTGAGACGTCTGTTCCTGCTGGCGCAGACGGGTGCACATTTCCAATCCACTGACAAAAGGCATCTGGTAGTCGGTGACGATCAGGTCCGGCAATTGATCCGTAGCCACAGCCAGACCTTCCTCGCCATCCGATGCGGTGATCACCTCGAAGCCTGCGTTCTGCAGCTTCAACGTCACCACATGAACGATATGGGCCTCGTCATCCACCACCAACACCCGTGGACGATCCGACATCTTAAACCTCCACTCGGACAACCCTGGTCACACCGATAACTTCAGGTCAATTGACCTATCACCTATAGTCATTTCGGCCATTGTGAGGTTAAACTGAACGCGTCGGTTCACTCAAGGACGCATTTCACAGATGGTCCCGTCCGCTGGACGTGATCCGATAAAAACCGCAGCCTGACCGGGTAAGCTCGTCACTGGCTGGCACTGCTGAGCGAATCGAGCAACTGCCGGGCGCGCGTATCTTTGGGATCGATGCTCAGGGCCTGGCGGTAGGCCTCGGCGGCAGCGGCGCTGCGGCCGGCCTGCTGCAGCGAGATGCCTCGCAGGATCAGCGGGGCTGCGTCCTCGGGCGACAACTCCGCAGCCCGATCGAACATCGACAGCGCTTCTTCCAGCTTCTGCTTCTTCTGCCAGACCATGCCTGACAACAGATAGCCGTTGGGATTGACCGGATCCAGATCGATGGCCCGGCCGGCCGCGTGCATGGCGTCGAAGGTGTTGTCCTGGCGCAGCGCGATCTGGCCAAGCTCCACCCAGTCGCCGCTTTGCACCCGACTGGAGCGGACGACGATCTGGTACTGGTATTGGGCGTCAGCCAGACGATCCAGCTTCAGATAAGCCTTGGCCAGCAGTCGACGCAGATCGGCGCGATCCGCCATGGTGGGTTCTTTGAGCAGCTCGTTCAACGTCTGGGCAGCCTCACGGGTCTTGCCGCACGATAGTTGCGCCTCGGCCAGTTCCTCCCGCGGGCGCGGGTTGTCCGGGTCGAGCAGCGAGGCCTGCTGGAAGAACTCCGCCGCATTGGCATAGTCTTCCTTCATCTCGTACGTATGGGCGATGGCCAGGCGCACAGCCGCATTGGTGTCGAAAAAGTCCAACTGCTCGGTCAGCAGCTTCAGCGCCTCGTCCGGCCGGCTCATGGCGTCCAGCATCTCCGCGGTGGCCAGCAGGTAGGAGGGGTTGTCGTGCTGCAGCTCGAAGGCCTTGGCGTAATCGGCATGGGCCAGGTCGAGCTTGCTGATGCGCTGCAGCACGATGCCGCGCAGGTAATAGGCCTGAGCCAGCTCCGGCTTGTTCTCGATGGCGACGGTGAACTCCTGATAGGCGCGCTCGAGACGGCTGCGCTCCAGCTCGATCTGACCTGCGAGCATGTGCAACTCAGCGTTCTTAGGATCGGCAGCCAGGGCGGCTTTGACATCCTGCTCAGCCAGATCCAGGTCACCGGTGTTGAACTTCTGACGGGCCATGGTCAGGGCCTGGGCCGTCTTGATGGCATTCCAGCGACTGTTGGCGTCGGCCACCCACTCGTCGTGAGACTTGGTCTTGCCGCCGTTACAGGCAGTCAGTAACGCCGTCAAAAGCAACATCGCGGCGAGGCTGCCGCGCTCGATGGTCCTTGAACGTTTCATCTTGCTTTTCCCTCGATCTGGTGCGTCTGCGAACAAAAGAAGGGAGAGCCTGCGAACCCAAGTTCACAGGCTCATCCCCTCACTCGACGTCACATCACTGCTGCGTCTCGACTTCACTGACCCGGCCTTGCGACTCGCTCTGATCATCGGAGTCGGAAGCGACGGCTCCGCCGTCAGTCTGCCAGGCATCGATCACCTCGGAGATGGTGGTCACATCGTCGTCCGCGCTGTTGCTGGACTTTTCCGGGGTAGCAGTGGCATCACTGAAGAAATCCTCGCTCTCACTCTCGGAAGATGCCTGCGCGGCATCATCGTCGCTGGTGGCGGCTGAAGCCGTGGTAGAAGTTGCATCTTCCTGCGGCTGAGCCTCGGCGGTGGGGGCCGTGTTCACGGTGTCGGTTCCCGCTTTGGTCTCAGTCGATTCGGTCGCTTCTGGCATTGCCGAAGCGGCGTTCTTGTTGTCTTTGGCCTGCTTCTTGAGCGTCTCGCCCACCACTTCATCGAGAATGCTGAACCGCTGGTCGTAGCCGGCATTGCCGGAGATGTCTTCACGCATCTCGCGTGCTTCCACCACCGTGGGGTCCAGGTACAGGGCCATGTCGGCGTGCCACTTGGCCTTGTCATTGTCACCGGCTTCCATGGCCTCGTGGGCCTGGCGCATCTGCCAACTGACCATCTTGGTGCGCGACCACGGCAGCAGACCGTCACGGATGCCGATGCGGCTCTGCGTGATGCCCTCGGCCGCGTCATCACCCATCTCAGCCAGGTACTTGTCCTTCATCACCGTGGGCTTGATCAGGAAGATGACCTCGCTGCGGGTGACGGTGTCGTCCTGGCCCTTGAAGGCGTTCTTGATAATGGGCACGTCGCCCACGCCGGGCACCTGCTTCTTGTCAACGGTGTTGTCTTCCTTGAACAGGCCGCCCAGCACCGCGGTCTGGCCGCTACGGAGCATGACGTTGGTGGTCAGCTCAGCGGTGGTGGTGTTGGGGATGACCAGGTTCTGCACAACCTGGGTGGCGCCGTCGCTGATGCTGGGGCGCAGTTCCAGGCGGATGAAATCGTCTTCCCCAATGAAGGGGCGCACGGTCAACTGGGTGCCAACATCCAGAAACTCAACGGTCTGGGTGGTGCTGGTTTCCGACGCGTTGGTCGAAATGTAACCCAGTTTTTCACCAATCAGCAGGTCGGCCTTCTGGCGGTTGAGCACCAGCATGCGCGGCCGAGCGATGACGTTGGTGTCGGTCACCTGGTCCAGGGCGCGGATGAACACCGCGACATTGTCGTTGATCACTCCCAGCTTCATGGTAGCCGAGCCGTTGGCGACGTTGCCCGGACTGGAGCTGATCACCTGGCCGGAGTCGGCCCGCGGCGTGTTGCTGAGGAACTGGTCAAAAGCACCCAGCGGCGTGGTGAAGTCCAGCACGTCCAGGTCGGCGAAGATCGAGAAATCGACGCCGAAGGCGTTGGCCTCGGTCAGGCTGGTCTGGAGAATGGTGGCCTCGATCAGCACCTGCTTGGGCCGCACGTCGATCTGCTTGAGCACATCGACGATGCGATCCACGTTTTCGGGATAGTCGTTGATCAGCAGCGTGTCGCTGTGGGCGAAGCTGTTGGCGCCGCCGTCACTGACGCTGGGCTGGAAGCCCTGCTCGGCATCGGCGCTGACCGCCACTGAGCCGTTGGACGAAAGCAGCGGCTGCACGAAAGTGGCCGCATCGGCGCCGGCCAGGTAGCTGAGGCGCACGACCTTGTACACCGTCTGCCGCTCGGCTTCCTTGCGGGTCTTGAGCTCATCGGCGGTGTAGACGTAAATGAACTGGCCCTGCTCTTCATAGCCGAAGCCGTTGGGATGCAGAATGGCATCCAGGGCGTCGTAGAAATCGACCCCGTACAGGTCGGCCGAGACGCTGCCAGCCACATTGCGGCTGGCGATGATGTTCTTCTCGCTCTGAATGCTCAGAAGCTGAAGCACCTTGGTCAGGTCCAGGTCTTTGACGTGCAGGTCGATCTGCCCGAAGTTGCTGACGTTGACGGTCTGGCCCTGTGGCAGCGGCGCTTCATCGCTGGCAAAAACCTCGACCGGCTGCGCCGGCGTCGAGCTGACCGGGACCGGGGCCGCGATCGGCGCCACGGCTGAGTCGGCCTGGGGCGTTTGGGCAGTCTGCGGCTGCTGGTCCTGCTCGGAAGCAGCGCTGACGCGATCGATGGCCTGGTCCTGATCGAAGACCGGCACCTGATCAACAGGCTGCTCTGTCTGCGTCGGGCTTGCCTCGCTCGCCGGGCTTGCCGGCTCCTGCCCTTCCGCCCCGAATGCCGGACCGCTATAAACGGCCAGTGCAACTACAAAAAAAAGACCCAGTCCGATCTGTGCGACGCGAGCGCTCATGCTCGACTCCTTCCGCAATGCCTCGGCATGTTGCAAAGTACGGTCACATCCAAAGGCGGATAACGACTCCGTTTCTCTCCAGTAGCACGTAACGATCCACGATTTCCAACAGTTCAAAGCCTTCGATCCAGTCGCCGGGTGCCAGCAGTCGGTCGTCGATGACTGCTCGCGGGGTCCGGCCGGTGACAACGCTGCGCAGGTCAAGCCGCCGCGCCATGTTGAGCAACTCGGTCAAGCCGAGTATGTCATCGGTTGGTTCTCGGTCCGAGGTGCCCACCTT
>CAYYGM010000004.1:0-52229 GCA_964471555.1 uncultured Phycisphaeraceae bacterium | reverse complement strand
CTTAAGCAGGTTGTCTGTTTCCTCAGACCCGATGGTCCGTTTGTAACGATTGGGATCGAACGAAAACAGGTCTCGCTTGAGTTGACGATCGCTGCGGATGCGGACAATCTCCACCCGGCTGTTTTTGTGCGGAGTCGGGGGAGCCTTATCGGACGATGCGGCGGTGACCTTCGCTTTGGGTTCGGCCGTGGCCGTGCGCGGCACGTCCTTCAGCAGCAGCCGGCCCCACAGCAGCAGACCGAAAAACAGCAGCAGGACGATCACGCCCAGCTTGCGCTTATCAGCCAGCAACTGCTGCTTGAGGTTGTTCAACAGACCGCTCATCAATCCTCCGCCGGCAACTGCCGGGCGATGAAGGTGCTCAACGACAACTTGATCTGCAACGGCTCGAGGTCGTCATCAGATTCCTGACGCACGACCAGTTCATCCACCCGTATCAACCGCTGCATCTGTTCGATGCGGCGCAGCACCCCGAAGACCGCGGGAAACGAGGCGCGGTACTGCAGCGAGATAGGCATGACGCTGTATTTCTGGTAGTGCTGCGTGGTCTGAGTCTGCACCTGGCGCTCGGTGACACCGAAGGAATCCAGCGCTTCGCTCAAGCCGCGCATCACATCAGCCATCTCGTCCTGCTCGGGCACGTACTGCTGGGCGCCGTTGATCACCTGGCGCAGACTGGCCACGTCACTGTTGAGCTTGGCCAGCCCCTTGGTCTCAACCAGGTCGATGCCCAGGGCCCGCTTGGCGGCGTCGATGCGATGCTGATAGTTGGCCCTCTGAACGTGCAGCGGCGCCAGCACCGCGGCAGCAAAAATCGCCAGCATGATCCCAGCCGCAGACAGCGTGCGCACCTGGTCCTTCTCAATCCGCATGCGCCACCTCCAGTTCAAACTTGCGATCCAGGCGGACCCGCATGCTCAGGCGGAACTGGCGGGCATCGATCTCCTGCCGCTGCGTCGGTCGGCTGTACTTCATCGTCACCTGCTCGAACAGCTTGTGGTCGGCTAGATCACCGATGACGTTGGCCACCGTCAGATCGTCCGGCGCGACCGCTTGCAACTCGATCTGCAGGTAGTCCTCCACCGGATCGGTCGTTGTCGTCGTCTTGCGCGAACTGGTCCGCTTCTTCTTGCCCGGATCCTCCAGCGGCTGCGGCGGCGGACGATGGGTGCTGACCTGCAGGTCCGTCAACGTCACCGACGGCGGCAGAATCTGGCTGAGTACGGCAATCACCTGCGTGTGCGTGATCGGCTGACTCAGTTCTCGCTGCAACTCCACCTGGCGCAGCAACAACTGCTGTTCCGTGCGCAGCTTGACCAGCTCGCTCATCTGCTCGCGGGCGGCCTTGACCTGCTGCTCCAGCGACAAGGCGTAATCGCGCGGCCCGATGTTGCGCCCGCGCTCCACCACGCCCCAGCCCACCAGGCACACGGCGAAGAGCGCCAGCAGCAGCATATGCCGATACTTGCGGCGGCGCATCTCCATCTGCCGGCGAAACGTTTCGGGCAGGAAGTTGATCTGGCTCATGCGGCGCCTCGCTTCCCCGCCGCCTTATCCGTGACGCGCAGTGCCAGACCCGCCGCGGTCACCCAATCGCCGGGATCCTCCAGCGAGCCAACCTTGGACAGATCGAATCCCTCCAGCGGATCAGTGCGCTGCACTTCGATGGCTGCGCCCTCGCTGATCGCGGCCGCCAGTGCAGCCTGCCCCGCCTCGCCGCCGATCAGGCACGCCTGCTCGGGGCGCTGACCGCGGAAGGTGACGCTGTAGTAGCGCAGGCACAGGCCGATCTCACGAGCCAGGTCGGCCATCTTCGGCCGCACCGCATCTTCCACCATCCGCCGTACCTTTTCATCGCGCTGATCCAGATGCCGGCGAAGCTCGACCGCCTCGTTCGGCGTCAACTCCATGTTTTCAGCCAGCGCCCGGTCGAAGCTGCGCCCGCCGATGTCGATCTGCTTGTAGAACAGCACGTGCTGGCCGCGACAGATCAGCACCTTGCTCAGGGCATAGCCGACGTCGATGACGACCGCAACACGTTCGGGGTCGTTGCGACCGAGACATCGCGCCAGGGCTGTGGGAATCGCATCGATGGCCAGCAGTTGCAGGCCGGTGCTGGTCAGGGCACGGGCATGGCGATCGATGACGCTGTGGGTGGCCGCCAGCAGGATGACTTCCTGCCGCTGTTCTTCGCCCTGGTTGACGACGCCGGCATCGATGAACTGAGTCACGGCCGGCTCGCCCAGGTGAAGGCGGTCGTTGGCTTCCCATTGTACGGCCGCGGGCAATTCGTTGGGAGGCATCTTGGGCAGACGCAGGTTCTTGTAATGCACCGCCGTGGCCGGCAGACAACTGATCGCCTGTTTGCCGGTGAATTTGCCGCTGTCGAGCATGTTGGCAATCGCGTCGGCGACTGCCTGATGGAACTGCTCACCGCAACCGTCAGCAACCGCGTTCAGGCTCTGGCGCGCCGCAGCCAACACCACCAGACGATCCGCCTGGCGGTCGATCTGCATCATCCGGACACTGCTGGTACCGACATCGATGCCGATGGTGCACCGGGGCTGCTTGAACAGTCCACAGATCACACTGCCTCCCAATCACCCTCTGCCACGCCGTCTTTACCCTGGATCGTCGCGGTCGAGGGACTCAATCCCCCCTTACAACTTCTGCACCGTCACTCGGCCCGTGAAGGCGGCGACAGTGATCCGATACACGGTGTCCTGAAACGTCAGTTCGATAGTGCCTCCGCTGCTGGGCGAACCCAGTGCGTCGAAGGTCACCTCGTAGGGGTCGTCTTCGCTGAACTGCACTTTGGTGATCTTGACCCGGCCGAAGCGCCCGGTCTCCTTTTCGAAGTCGACCACATAGTTGCCGCCGTCGCCGCCCTTCCAGTCCACGTCGATGGTCTGGCCGTTGGCGTCGGTGATGCGGTAGCAATTGCCCGCGCCGTCCTGGGCCGGCTCGAAAATCACTTTGCGCGGTGCCTGATTAGCGACCGCTTCGTTCTGGGCGTAAAGCAGGTCGGCGATCACCATGCGGGCCGCGGCCTGAATGCCCATGGTTCCGGCCTGCAGCATCTGCGGTACCACGATCGCTGCGGCGATGCCCATGATGGCGACCACGATCAGGATTTCGATCAAGGTGAAACCGATTATCGATCGGCGCGCAGTGGCCGCGCTGCCTTTTTCAATCTTGAATCGAAAATCTGAAATCACAAATCGCATCATCTTCATCAATCGCTGGAGGGGGTCTCCACTTGGACGCGCACGTTGCCGCTGCTGAGCGTGCGGTGCATGGCGGACAACTCACTGTTGAGCTGCTTCAATTGATCAATCATGTCCTTGCGCTGCACGCGGGCATCGACCACGCCGCCTTCAGCCGCCATGCTGGGCGACGGCGACAAAGCAGCACCGCCCGGGGTCACCGTCCACAGGGTGTAAAGGTTGATCGTCAGCAGCACCGCGATGACGGTGAGCACACTGTTCAGATAACGCAGCCTAAGCATGGTGAATCTCCCTGTCAGATGCAGGTACAAGCCTTCTATCCCTTAACTCATCGGTGCAATCGGACGCGCGATTTAGGCTCATCCGGGTCAACTGCATCGCGGCCGGCGTTGTCGATTGCCCGATAATTTCTGCGTGCGGACAAAAAAGTTGCCGCGGCGATCAGACCGCGGCAACCGGGTTTGGTTCGTATCGCTCTGCGAGCGATTATGAGGACGGGCCCTTGACCACGTCTGCGTTGTCCGCCTCGCCCTCGTCAGCTTCGGTGCCCAGGCCCAACTCGTAGAGCTGGTCCCACTTGTTGGCGGGGATGACGGCCAGAATCTTGCCCGTATCCTCGTCGTACTTCCAGCTTTCGCTGTTATCAGTAGCAACCACGCTGTCATTGGTGAACGGATTGACGGGGGCCTTCTGCAGATAGGGACCGAAGTCGCCCGTGCCGTCGGTGTGCACCGTGCCGTCCGAGTCACTGGTTTCGGTCATCTGATCCCAGAAGGTGGTGGCGCCGGTGGGCAGCGTGGTGGTGGCCGGATAATCACCGGTGTGCTGCACCTGGTACAGCTCGATCTGGCTGCGGATGGTCTGGAGCTGGCTGATCAGGCTGGAAGCCTTGGCCGACTCCGACGCGTTGGTGAACTGCGGGATGACGATCGCGGCAAGGATGCCGAGGATCACCACGACGATGAGGATTTCAACCAGCGTGAAACCCCGTTTTCTTAACTGTGCCGACATGTGACGTTCTCCTGTTGACAAAAGTTTGGACAATCCCATGACCACGTTTCAACTTGATCGTCCGATCCCAGGCATCACTTGATCGGCCCTTCGGACGTTCCGGTGCGCCCACGCAGCAACACCGAGTTTGACCTAACGATTCATCGAACCGGCAGGCCAATCGCTTGGGCTCTTTTACTGTTCTTCCAGAAGGTTGCCGCTTCACCAGTCGTCATAATCGGCACAATCAGAGCGATCATGCCGCCGACAGTTGTTTGAAACGTGTGGGTGGATGCGGAAAGTGAAAAGTGAAAATCAGGAATCCGAAATTCGAGATCCGAAATCCGAAATTCCAATCGCTTACCCCAGATGTGCCAGCACCCGGTCAAACAAATCTTTGGCCTCCGCGAAGCTCAAACGCTTCCGCGTTTCTTCCGCATCCAGCCAGGCATATTCCGATAGCTCCTGCGGCCGAATCGTCACCGCGTCGCTATCCACGTGGCCCACGAAGTAGGTCACCGTCTTGTTCACCGGTTTGCCCGAACGCTTACGAAACACGTACGACTCGCTGAAACTGGGCTGCTCCTGCACGGCCACCTGCTCGATGCCCGTTTCCTCCTGCAACTCGCGGCGGGCTGTCCGCAGCGGCGTCTCTTTGCCATCCTGGTCCGGCTTGCCCTTGGGAAAGCCCCAGTGGCCCTGATTGTGCCGCACCAGTAGAAACCGCCGCCCGGCTGCCGTGGCGAAGATGGGGATAATGCCAAAAGACTGCACACGCGACATGATTCAACCCTACGCACGATCCCTGCCGATCGCAACCGCACAGGGACATTTCAATCGCCCCGACCCGTCGTTGCTCGGAATTGGAAATGCTCTATCATGGCCGGTCAACCTGCATGAAAAAGGAACCGGATATGCCAAAACGAGCGAAAATCGCGGTGATCGGGGCTGGCGGCAACGTAGGCGCTTCGGTGGCCCTGTGGTGTGCCATCAAGGAACTGGGCGATGTCGTGGCGGTCGATATCCGCATCAACGACATGCTGCCTGTCGACGGCCGCATGCTGGACCTGGCTCAGTGCGGACCCATGGAGCGCTTCGACGCCAACATCACCGCCACGGATGATTACTCCAGGATCGCCGGGGCGGAAGTGGTGGTGGTCACGGCCGGCATCCCGCGCAAGCCGGGCATGAGCCGCGATGATCTGATCGGCACCAACGTCAAGATCGTCAAAGCGGTCAGTGAGAACATCAAGAAGCACGCCCCCGCGGCTGTGGTGATCGTCGTGTCCAATCCGCTGGACGCGATGGTGTACACCGCCTGGAAGGCCACTGGCTTTGCCACCAACAAGATCATTGGGCAGGCCGGCTGTCTCGACGTGGCGCGATTCAAGACCTTCATCGCCATGGAGACCGGCTTCAGTGTTGAGGACATCAACGCCCTGCTGCTGGGCGGCCACGGCGACACCATGGTGCCCCTGCCGCGCTACACCAACATCTGCGGCATCCCCGTCACACAGTTCATCAGCGAAGCTCGCCTCAACGAAATTGTCGAACGCGCCAAGGCCGGCGGCGGCGAGATCGTCAAGAAGATGGGCACCAGCGGCTACCTCGCTCCCGCTTCCGGCACCGTGCAGATGGTCGAAGCGATCATCAAGGACAAGAAGCGCATCCTGCCCTGTGCCGCCTACTGCGACGGTCAGTTCGGCATCAACGGTTTGTTCGTGGGCGTGCCCGTGGTGCTGGGAGCCGGCGGCGTGGAGAAGATCATCCCGATCGAGTTGAACGAAGCTGAATCCGCCCTGATGAAGGCGTCAGCCGATCACGTCAGCGAACTGGTCGAGCTGGTCAAAAAGCTGGATCCCTCGCTCAAATGAGCAGACCTGCAATCGGGTGACATACGTAGATAAAAAAACCCACGCCGTGTGGTGGCATGGGTCCATGAGAGGGAATCGTTTTGATTTGGCCTAGCACAGCGCCAGGAAGGTCAGCAGCGCCAGCAGCACGATCTTCTTGCGCCGCGTCATTCGGCTTTGCATCAGATCGAAATTGAGCAGGGCAAGCATAGCGCACCTCGGTTGGGTCTGCCAGGGAATGTTCAAGGGCGGTGCCAGAGGCGGTGGGGTTTGGCTTGCTGCCGCAAATCCTGTAAACTAAACGGCTTACAAAGCACCACCCTCTTTTGCCGACCGTGGAGGTCGTACCGCATGTGGCGAAAAGGCAACACGCTGTGCATCGCGGGCATCATGCTGCTGCTGGGCGCGCTGACCGCCGCCGTCGCTGACCAGCCGATCATCGCCCCCCTGCTGGACGGGTCCAACGCTGAGCAGGCGTCGCTGATGGTGGAGCTGTGGCTGGCCGACGGCAAGATCCCGTCACCGGATCAGTTGAAAGACAAGGCGGTCCCCGTGCGCGGGCTGGTGGGGGTGTGCGTCACGCTGCGCAGCTCGGGCATCATGGTTGGCAAAGGCGATGTGCTGCGTGACGATCTGGGCACCGTCGATCAGCCCACGGACCTGACCGCCATGGTGCAGCGAGCAGCCGGCACAGCCTTCGAGTCTTTGCAGCACAGCCTGCTGGACAACAACCTGCGCATGGTGATCGAGGGCCGATCCATCGCAGCGCCGCCCAAACTTTCGATTAAGGACGTGGCCGGTCGCGTCAGCGTGGATGTGCAACTGGCTTACAACGTCGAGCCGATCCGCCTGTCACCGACCGACTCACCGCAGCGTGTGTACTCACGCTTCGCGCCCGATTATCACGGCCTGCTGGCTGAGGACGACCACGGCCGCCGCGCCACCATCTGGCCGGGCAACGCCCTGGCGGAGAACACCACCCCTGCCAGTCAGCTTGTGCAACTGGCGTCCCAACTGGGACGGCCGCCGCTGGACGCCCGCACGTTGGGGCGACCCAAGGGGCTGAAGCTGTGGCGCTTCGAGGTCTATCATGTCGTGCCGCCGGTCCAGGGCGCTTCGTACATGCAACTGGTGCGCGGCAACATGCTGCAGCCGCCCCAGGCGCTCAACGAACAGGCGCTCAAAGACCTGGCCCTGACCATGGCCACCCATCTGCAGCAGCTATTCACCTCCGACGGCGAAGTGCGCGGCACGTATCACCCCAGCAGCGGACGCTACGACCCGCAACTGGCTGAGCCCAACCAGGCCTTGCTGGCCGCCTATGCCCTGACCCGTTACGTACGCCATGAGCGGCAACTGCGCCCGGATGACCACATGCTGGCGGAGATGAATCGTCAGGCCCAGAATCTGGCCGTGCGCCTGGAACAATCGGTGGCGGATGGTTCGCTGGCGACGACCCCGGCCACTTGCTCCCTGATCATGCTGACGGTGATCGACAACTCCGTGCCCCCACGCCACACCGACGTGCGCGATCGCATGATCGAACGTCTGCTCGGACTGCTGCAGGACGACGGCTCGTTCCATAACGCCACCGACGCCAAGGCCCGCGCCGTCAACGATTCGGTGCAGGCCCTGTCCGTCGCAGCCCTCGCAGCCGCCTACGCACAGACCCGGCGCAGCGACCTGGTCGATCCGCTCCGCCATGCCCTGGATCAACTGTGGAATCAGACCCAGGGCAATCCCAACATCAACGCCCTGCCCTGGCTGGCTTTCACCCAGGATCGTGTGGGCGAACTTCTCGCGGACGATGATGCTCACATCAAGCAGAAGCAGCAGCGCGATACCGCGCTGGGCCAACTGGCGCACAAGCTGCTGGGCCAGCAGGTGGTCGATTCGCCGCGCGTCGGACCCGATGATGTGATCGGCGGCTTCGAGTTGAACAGCGGCCCCATCGACAGTCCGCCCAACCCCAACTGGACCACCGCCCCGCTGCTCAGCTTCCTGTCCATCGCCACCCGCCACCCCGAGATCCGCGGCCACGATGAAATGGGCTGGCTGCTCAGCGCCGCCCTGTCAGCCCGCTTCCTACGCCAGCTTCAATTCGATATGGCCGGCTGCTACTACGTGCGCAGCCCGCAGGAAACCCTCGGCGGCATCCGCCTGGCCCTGTGGGACAACCGTCTCACGCTCGACGCCACCGCCATGAGTCTGCTGGCGGTCACCGATCTGCAGGAGACGCTGGACAAGCTCAGGTAAAAATTCGAATGACGAATAACAGATGTTCCGTGTTTTCGTCATTCGAATTTCGTCATTCGATTTTTGCTCAACTTCAGTTGAGCAGTTCCCCGATGCGCACCAGCCAGTAAGCCAGCGGCGCCACCACGATGGGCGAGTCGATCACGTCGATGACGCCGCCGAAGCCCGGGATGCTGCTGCCGGAGTCCTTGATGCCGGCATCGCGCTTGAACAGCGACGCCACCAGATCGCCGAACTGTCCGAACGCTCCGATCAGCAGGCCGCATACGCCCACGTACCACAGCGGATAATGCGTGCGATCCACCGCGTTGGTCAGGGCACAGATAACGGCCGCCACCAGACCCGAAAACAGCACGCCGCCGATCAACCCTTCCCACGTTTTACCCGGGCTCAGCCAGGGGATGAGCTTGCGTTTGCCGATGGCGCTGCCGGTGAAGTAGGCCCCGATGTCGCAGCTTTTGGTCACCAGGATGATGGCCGCGATCAGCCACGCCGAGTGCCAGCGGCGGATCGCCAGGTAGAAGCCCGGCAGCGTGCCCAGATAAATCAGCGCGAACATGGTCACCGCCGCCACGGTCACCGCGCCGTCCGTGCGATGGGCCGCCCACGAATGCTTGATCAGCGACAGCAGAAACAGTCCCACCATGAACGAGGCGTACACCGCCATGGTCGTGGTCGGCTTCCACCGCATCGGCAGCATGTACATCAACACACAACCCAGCACAGCCGAAACGGCCACCAGAGTCGGGCTGGCCTGCACATGTTCGGCATGGAACATCCGACAAAGCTCGCGGGCCGCCAGCACGATCATCAACAGGAACATCGCCAGCATCAGCAGACCCTGCGGCAGATCGGTCCGGCCCGTCACCTGTTCGTACCAAGGCCACGGCAATTCGATCCGCCCCAGTTGCTCGTCTGCCAGCAGCAGCAGCAGAAAGCCCACGATCATCAGCGGGCCATAGATCAATCGGTAACGCAGCATGGGATGCAAGTATATTCAATTGATGTCCCAACGGTCGCCCGAAGTTGCAACCCGCCCATAGCCGGCGAGCTACGTCTCGCCGGGCCTCAACCCACGCTTTCAGCCACAGAACCACCAAACAGCCAAATCCTGATAACCTGCCGTCATGTTCAGAGCAGTTCTCGCCTGCCTGCTGTTGCTCACCGGTCCCGCCGCCGTGGCCCAGACGATCACCGCCTCGGCCAACGGTCGTCACCTGTGGGTTGCCGTGGCGCCCAAGGAAGGCTCGCCGGTGGTCATCTGGCACCGTGACATTGATGACGCTTCCAACATTCTCAGCAAAGCCAAGGAGTTGCGCGGCAAACTCAGCGGTTCGGGACTCGCGGCTGACTACAACAAGCTCTGGCTGGTCTATCGCGACAACAGCGTGCAGGTGCTGCGGGCGGTGACCGGTGAGCCGCCCAGTCCGTGGCTCTACAGCGTGGGCATCGGTCGCAGTCTGCCGCCCGACACCCGATTGCGGGCACTGGCAGCCGACTCCGCCGGACCGTGGGCGCTGGTCAGCGTCGCCACGCAGCAGGCTCTCGACGCCCTCGACCAGCCGCGCGCCGACGCGCAGCCGCAACCAGCCGAGCCTGTGGAGCCGACGCCGCAGCAGATCGAGCGCAACCTGTCGATCGATCTGCCGCCCGGACTGGTGATGGAAGATGCGACGCCGCAGACGCCGGAGGCCAAGCCCGACGAAGTCAAGACGCCCGTTCCCGACGACGGCACGACGGTGGCGGATCGTCTGCTGCGCATGACCTCGCGCGGCTGGGAAGCTGTCGCGATGCCGCAGGACTGGCCGACCAACGCACCGCGCAGCGCACTGCTGGTCGATCCCGGCCGCTCCGATCGCCCGCTGCTGCTGGCCCAGACCGGCGAAGAAGCGCCGCGGCGCACGCTGGTGGTTTACATCTGGAACGACAAGGACGGCTGGCAACGCAGCGACTACGAACTGCGCAACTCGCGGCGATGGGAAGTGGCGGTGGTCGATGGGCAACTGGCCCTGGCTCAGCAGGGTGACAAGGCGACCATCGAGCTGTCGATCCTGCGCCGGGGCAACGTGATACGCATCGGGCAGTGGACCGACATCGCGGCCGGCGTGGATTGGGCATTGCTTTCGGTGGGCGACCTGGCGGTGCTGCTGGATAACAGCCTGGTCGATGCCAAGCCGCCGCTGCGCTGGTCCATGATGGACCTGAACGGGCAGGTCGTTCGTGAACCGACGCCGCTCACGCCCGATCAGCAGGCTGCCCGCGGACGCACCATGCAGACGGTGACCGTGGCTGTGGTGGTGATGTCGCTGCTGTTGCTGCTGGTGCTGTGGCAGCGCGAGCCGCAGGGGGCGCAGATCAAGCTGGACGAGCAGACGCAGGTGGCTGAATTGTGGCGGCGGGCCCTGGCGGGATTGATCGACATCGGCCTGCCGGCCGTCGTGGTGATGGCGTACTTCGACATGGACCCGGCCCAACTGCGCCAACGCTGGCCCGGCGTGCAGACCGACCCGGCCCACATCCTGCCCGCGGTCTCGGTCATGGTGCTGTTTCTATTCCACGTGACGGTGAGTGAACTGCTGACCGCCACCACGCTGGGCAAGCGCATCATGGGTCTGCGCGTCGCTCGCCGCGATGGCTCACGCCCCAACACGGGGCAACTGCTGCTGCGCAATCTGCTCAAGGCCTTCGACCTGATCACGCCCTGGCTGCTGGTGCTGCCGGTGTTGTCACCGACCCGCGAGCGCCTGGGCGATCTGGCAGCCAAGACCGTGGTGGTGATGAAGAAAAAGATGTCTGATGGATGATGGATGATGGATAATCTATGATGGATGGTTTGCAAGAGGTTATCCATCCGTCATCCATCATAGATCATCCATGCTCCCTCCCGCTGTCATCCTCCTGTCCGGCGGCCTCGACTCGGCCACCACGCTGGCCATCGCCCGACACGAAGGCTTCGCCTGTCACGCCCTCAGCTTCGACTACGGCCAGCGGCACAGCATCGAACTGCAAGCCGCCCGCCGCGTCGCAGCACAACTGGGCGTCGTCGAGCATCGCTTCGTCAAGCTGGACCTGCGAGCCTTCGGCCACAGCGCGCTGACCGACGACATTGCCGTGCCCAAGGATCGCGATCCATCTGCCATGTCCCACGGCATCCCTATCACCTACGTACCGGCCCGCAACACGATTTTTCTCTCCTACGCGCTGGCCTTCGCCGAAGTCATTGACGCGGCCGACGTATTCATCGGCGTCAACGCATTGGACTACAGCGGCTATCCCGACTGTCGCCCGCAGTACATCGAGGCCTTCCAGAACATGGCCAACCTCGCCACCCGCGCTGCCGTCGAAACCGGCCGCAAGCTCACCATTCACGCCCCGCTGATCGATCTGTCCAAGGTACAGATCATCCAGCGCGGCCTGGAACTGGGCGTGGATTACGCCTTGACCCACAGTTGCTATGATCCCGATCCAGCTTCCGGGGGTCGTGGGTGCGGACGATGCGATAGTTGCCTGCTTCGCCGGCGCGCGTTCGAGCAGTTGGGCCTGACCGATCCGGCAGTGGCGGGGTCTGAGCGTTGAACGAAACCATCCAGGCTGATCCATCCGTGCTCGAGCCGACGCCCGTGCAGCGTCGCGGCATGCGCAATGCCGTGTTCAACGCCTGCTTCTCTTCGGTGGCCATCGTGGCCTTCACCAACGGGCTGATGCTCCTGCTGCTCACGTCACTGGGCTGCAGCAGCGAGCGGGTCGTGATCTATCTGTCGCTGCCGTCGATCAGTGGCGCGGTGCTGGCGGTGCCGCTGGCCCTGTTGGCCGACCGCCACGGCAAGAAGCTGTTCGGCATCGTGGGCATCGTGATGAGCATCGTCGGCTACGCCATCCTGACGGTGATCGTGCTGCTCGGCAAATCCTCGGAAGTGTTGCTGGCCGCCAGCCTCGTGCTGTACACGCTGGGCACGACCACCACGGGTTCGAGCTGGTTCGCCATTCTCAGCCCGGTGGTGCCCGAGTCGATGCGCGGCCGCTTCTTCGCCCGCATGCGCGTGTCGTGGCAGACCTTGAACATCTTCTTCACCGCCGCCTGCGCCTTGTATCTGAGTCAACAGACCCCGCTGCCGGTGTTCGGCGGATTGCTGGCATTGCTGACGATCAGCCAGATCATCCAGTTGATCTTCTACCTGCGCATCCCGGAGCTGGAGCCGGCCGATCCCAAGCCGATCGCATTGGGCCCGACCATGATGCACGTGTTTCGCACCGAAGGCTTCATGTCCTTCTGCGCCTACATGTTCCTGCTGACCCTGGCCACGGCCAGCGTGCCCATCCTCTTCGGCTTGATCGAGAAAAAGCAACTGAACTACGGCGACGACCTGGTCATGTGGTTAGGCAGTCTCTACATGGTGGGCGCGGTGCTGGGATTCGCGGCCGGGGGACGCACGGTCGATCGCTTGGGGACGCGGCCGGTGTTTCTGATCGCCCACATCGGATACGCCATCGTGCTCACCCTGTTTCTGATGCGCAGCTTTCTGCCGCAGGGCATCGGCTCCACCTTCGCACCCGTGGCGGCGGCCAACTTCCTCTACGGTTTCCTCTGGGCTTTTGCCTCCATCGCCGCTACCACCGAAATGCTGGGCCTGATCCCGGCTGAAAACAAGTCGCTGTCCACCAGTCTGCACCTGACCTTCATCCGCATCGGTGCGGCGCTGTCAGGCATGTTGACCGCTGGTCTGCTCAAGCTGGGCATCGTCAGCCCCCAGTGGCAACTGTGGGGCGCCAACTACAGCCGCTACGACGCCGTGCTGCTGTTCTGCGCCACCGGCATCATCCTGCTGGTGGTTACGCTCGGCCTGGTGCCCTCAGTCATCCACAAGGCTCAGTGGATGCCGCGGCAGTATTGATGAAATAAAGCCGCGTGGTTGATCGGTTTTGACAGGATAACAGGATGGAGAGGATGGACAGGATCACAACCCTCCATTCAAATCCTGTTGATCCTGTGGATCCTGTTATCCTGTCCCAATCGAATGTCCTCACGTTAACATGATCGCATGTCCGCACGTCCGCCCGCACCCGCGTTGCTGTGGCTGATCCGCCTGCTGGTAGCAGCGGCATTGGTGTTCAGCACCGTATTACTGATCCAATCCCTGCGCGACTCCGGCCTGCCCGGCTGCGGCCAGGGCAGCTCCTGCGATCAGGTGCTCAGCTCCTCATGGTCCAGGATCGTGATCGTGCCCGGTGTGCTGATGATCCCGTCCACGCTGCCGGCCGTGCTACTGTATGCACTGATGCTCGCAGCCACTTTCGCATTGCGGCGGCGCGGGGCGTGGCTGGCGTTGATGACCTGCGGCGGCATCGCCCTGGCGGCCGGGGTGTGGTTCACGTTTCTGCAGGTCGCTTGCATCGGCCAGATTTGCAACTATTGCTCGACCACTCACCTCTGCGCGGCCATTGCTTCGGTGCTGATCTGGCTGCACGCACCGATCACGCGGGAAACGCACCCCACAGCCATTGGCCCACGTCCGGCTGTGACGGTTGCCGCATTGGCTGTGATTCTTGTCGCAGCGCTGGCTGCGCTGCAGACGCTGCAACCCGCCCCCGGCACGCGCGTCAGCCTGCTGCAGGATGCCATCCAACTGGACCCCCACCGTGCGCCGATCCTCGGCAGCCCCGATGCCCCCGTCATCCTGGTCGAGATCTACGACTACACCTGCCCCCATTGCCGCCTGCTCTACCAGTTCATGTGCCAGGCCCGTCAGCGTTACGGCGACCAGTTGGCGATCATCATGCTCCCCACGCCGCTCAACAGCGACTGCAACCGTCACGTGACCAGGACCAAGCCGGAGCAGAAACACGCCTGCGAACTGGCCAAGCTGGCCCTGGCGGTGTGGCTGGCTGATCCACCCCAGTTCACCGCCATGCACGAGTGGTTGTTCGATCACTACGAGCAGATGGTCTTCGACAGCCCCTTCGGCTCCAACGTCGAAGCCGCCCGCCGCTTTGCTGAGAAACTGGTGGGCAAGGACGCCCTGAAACAAGCCTTGGCCGACCCGGATATCGACGCCTGGATCAGCACCAACAACGACCTGTTCAACGCCCTGGGCGGCGGCCAACCCAAGCTGCTGCTGGGTAATCTGCGCATCGACGGCCGACCTGAAACGGCACAGGAGCTGTTCGACCTGCTGGAAAAGCACACCTCGCTCCGCCCCGCTGCCCCTGACGAGCCGTGATGGTTACAATCGCCGCCATGGCAAGCCTCAACACCAGACTCATGGTTGGTATGGAGGTCCACGTCGAGCTGTGCACCCGCTCGAAGATGTGGACCAGCGCCCCCAACGTCGCCCATCCGGATTTCGATGCCGCTGATCCCAACACGCTCACCGACCCGGTCGTGCTGGGCCTGCCGGGGGTGCTGCCGGTGATGAACCGGGCGGCGGTGGAGATGTCGATCAAGGTTGGCCTGGCCCTGGGCTGCAAGATTGCCGGCTTCACCAAGTGGGACCGCAAAAGCTACTACTACCCCGACCTGCCCAAGAACTACCAGATCAGCCAGTACGATCAGCCGCTGTGCGAGGAAGGGGCAATCGAGATTCCGCTGCCCGACGGCCAAGCTACCAAGACCATCCGCATCATCCGCGCCCACCTGGAGGAAGATGCCGGCAAACTGCTGCACGAAGCGCCCGGCGGCATCCCCATCGATCACTCCATCGTGGACCTCAACCGGGCCGGCACCCCGCTGCTGGAGATCGTCACCTATCCCGACATGAGTAGCGCCGACGAGTGCGTCGCCTTCGCCCGCACCCTGCGCGACATCTGCCGGCACCTGGGCGTGACGCAGGGCATCATGCAGAAAGGCCACATCCGTTTCGAGCCCAACATCAACGTCATCATTGAAGCCAACGGCCAGACCTACAAAACCCCCATCGTCGAAATCAAAAACCTCAACAGCTTCAAAGCAGTGCACGGCGCGGTGACTTACGAGCATCAGCGCCAGGTCGAAGAGTGGCAGGAAACGGGCAAAGTCATGGGCGAACGGGCCAAGACCACCCGCGGCTGGGACGACGCCCGCATGGTCACCACCCTGCAGCGGGCCAAGGAAGATGCGGATGAATATCGCTACTTCCCCGACCCGGACCTGGTGCCCGTGGTGGTCGACGACTCCTGGCGCGACTCGATCGCAGCCAGCATCGGCGAACTGCCCCTGGCTCGGCGTCATCGCTACGTGGCGCAGCTTGGCCTGCCCGAAGCGCAGGCCGATGCGTTAATCGACGAGCCGGCCGTGTGCACCTTCTTCGAGGATGTCTTGTCCTCCGGCTCCGACGCCAAGAAGGCGGCCGCGGTGATGAGCAACAACGTGCAGAAGCTGGCCAACGAGCGGGGCAAGCTGGCCCACGAACTGGGCGTCAGCGCCGCGCAACTGGCCGGCGTGCTGCAACTGCTGGCCGACGACAAGATCGCCTCCAACGCCGTGGACGCCCTGCTCAGCGCGTGCTGCGACCCCCGGAACAGCTCTGCCGACCCTGGCAGTTTGGCCGAGCAACTTGGTTTGCTGCAGGTTTCCGACACCGGCGCTTTGGAAGGCTTCATCGATCAGGCCCTGGCCGACCCCCGGAATGAAAAAGCCATCAATGACATCCGCGACGGCAAGGACAAAGCCGTCGGCTCGATCATGGGCCAGGTGATGAAGCTCAGCCAGGGCTCAGCCAATCCCAAGCTGGTGCGCGAGTTGATCATCCAGAAGCTGCGCGGATAACGCGGAAGAAATAGCAACCGCAGATAAACGCAGATAAGACGCAGATGAAGACAAATGGGTTTTTCGTTCCCATGACTTTCATCCGCGTTCACCTGCGTTCATCCGCGGTTGCTGTCTTGTCTTGTTCCCCTCACGCAGCCCGGCGTCGCCGCTTCAGGCCCAGCACGGTCAGCAGTGACAAACCCGCACCCGCTACTGCCGGCGTCGGCACGGCTGTCGGAGTGCCGTAGGTGACCGAGCCGCTAGCTAGATGTCCCCATCCCGAAGCGATTTCCAGATAGATATCGAATGCACCATTGATGATTGCAATATCACCCACCTTGCCGTTTGCATTGAAAAACAGGCCTTGGAAAACACCATCCTGGAACGTGATGATTGGGTCCAGAGGATATTGCTCTGCATCTTTTTCATTCAACTGATCGCTGTAGTAACCCAATGAAATGCTTTGGATTCCCAACTTATCCACATTCGGTATGACTGACTGACCCCAAGCGGAATACAGGGCCTCGTTGCCGACGCCGGTCAGTTCCTCGTCACTGAACAGGATGCTGCCGAAAAACTGCTCGCCCACCGTCGGCTGCACATACGGCAACGGCGGGACCGGATCGGTCGGCTCATACTGCTGTTCTACCGTCAGAACGAAATCCACCTGCCACACCGTTGACGCTTCAGCAGCGACCTGCCAGGTCAACGCCACTGCCAGCAACAGCAACCAACGCGTCGCGCTCTTCATGTTGTTTCTCCCAGAAAATCCTCGTTTTGATGAACTGTCTGCGATAAGTCGACTCGCTTCACGCCGCCCGGCGTCGCCGCTTCAGGCCCAGCACGCTCAACAGCAGCATGCCCGCGCCCGCCGCAGCCGGAGCCGGCACCGCCATTGGTTTGCCGTAGGCCACAGAACCATTGGCGATCGTCCAGCCGTAGGTGACCAGATCGACCTGGAAATGATCATCGTATATCCAGACGTTGCCGATATGGGCGTTCACATAAAAATACAGATTGGAAAACAAGCCGTCCTCGAAACTCGCGATCGGATCCCAGGGATATTGCTGAGCATCTCTCTGCGTGCAGTGCTGGTCGTAGTAGTCCAAGGTCACATCCAGCAGTCCGAATTGGTAGGCCGATGGCAAGCCACTTCGCCCTTCCTCCAGAGCCAGTCCCTCTTTGCCGATGCCGGTCAGTTCTTCGTCGCAGAAGGTCAGACTGCCGAAATACTGATCGCCCACCTGTGGCTGCAGATAGGGTTGCGACGGCGGCCATTGGTCGGTCGGCGTCAGTTGCTGCTCCACCGTCAACACAAAATCCACCTGCCACACCGTGCCCGCCAGCGCTGAAACCTGACAGCCCAGCACCAGCGCCAACGCGATCAACCAACGAACCCCAGAAGTCATCATGGTGTTTCTCCCTTTGCGCGAACAACCTTCGGCCGATGCCGACATTCAACAGACCCATTCAACCGATCGCGCCGATCGGCCACATGTGTACGAACCACCCCTCCCATGAACGTGCAAGTAGGGGAATTATACTCTATATCCTTACTGGGTCAATAATTATCAATCTTGACACATCCGTCTTTCACCCCTGCCGCTCGGCTCGCACAGCCCGATAAAATACCATCTGCCCACCTTCAATCCGCCCCTGAAAACAGCCCTGTACCTGCCCCGCCCTACGCTGCTTCAAGCCTGCCGTGGGGATGGGTCGATAACTCTTTGACGGGCGATCCCTGCGCTCGTCGGAGGCGTGCACTTATGGGCACCATTACCACCGGCACCGGACTGATCAGCGGCATCGACACCGCCAACCTGATCGACCAGCTCATTGCGCTGGATTCCAAGCCGGTCACCATCCTCCAGAGTCGAGTCAGCGTCCTGCAATCGCAGCAGGCTGCCTTTCAGAACATCAACGCCCAACTGCTCGGGCTCAAGACTTCCATCCAGAGCCTGGTCAAGCCGGCCAGCTTCAACGCTACCAACGCCTCCAGCAGCAACGAGGAAATCCTCACCGCCTCCAGCAGTTCCTCCGCTTCGCCTGGAACCTACAGCTTCCTGGTCAGCCGCCTGGTCAGCTCACAGCAGACCGTCACCCGCGGCTTCGGCGATATGGACAGCACACCACTGCCCGGCGGCACGCTCACCTTCGAGCGCGGTGAAGCGCGACTCGACCGCGACACCACGCTCGATTCGCTTAACGGCGGCTCCGGTGTTCGCCGCGGCTACATCCGCATCACCGACCGTTCCGGCGCTTCAGCACTGATCGACCTGTCACGAGCCGTCACCGTCACTGACGTGCTCGACCAGATCAACAATTCCACCGGCATCCGCGTGCTGGCTGAGGTTGACGGCGACAACCTTAAAATCACGGATCTGTCCGGCGAAACCACCGGCAACCTCATCGTCGCCAACGTCGGCACCTCCGCCACCGCCACCAGTCTCGGACTGCTCGGCAACTCCGCCGGCACCGACACCATCACCGGCACCACCATCAACACCGTCGGCCGCTCTTCCGTCCTGGCAACCCTCAACGACGGCACCGGCATCCGTAAACACGGCAGCCTCAACGACTTCCGCATCACCGCCAGTGACGGCTCCCACTATGACATTTCCATCGCCAACGCCGCCAACCTCGGTGACATCATCGATGAGATCGCGCAGGAGACCGGCGGCGTCATCACCGCGGCCATCAGCGCCGACGGACTGGGACTGGTCCTGACCGACACCACCGGCGGCGGAGCAACCTTTGCCGTCACCGCCCTCAACAGTTCCTATGCCGCCACCGACCTGGGCATCCTCGGCAGCGACACCGACGCCAACGGCCAGATCGGCGGCACACGCCTCACCGGCAGCATCAACAGCAAGCTGCTGCGCAACCTCAACGGCGGCTCCGGCGTCGGCAGCCTCGGCGTGATCAACATCCAGACCCGTGATGGCAACGACACCGACATCGACCTGGCCAGCGCCACCTCGGTCAACGACGTGATCAAGCTCATCAACGCGGCCGGCGCCGGCGTCACCGCTACGCTGAACAACACCGGCAACGGCCTGCTGCTGACCGACAACACTGCCGGCAGCGGCGACATCGTGATCACCGACTCCGGTGGCACCACCGCGGCTGATCTCGGTCTGGCCGGCACCTTCAGTGACACCAACACCGTTGACTCCGGCAGCCTACAGTTCCGCTATATCACCGAGGCCACCAGCTTCGACGCCCTCGGCATCGTCCGCGGCAAGTTCATCCTCACCGATTCCTCCGGCCGATCCGCCACCGTCGATCTGACCCAGGGCGATGAGACCACCATCGGCGACGTGATCCACGAGATCAACAGCCGCGGTCTCTACATCACCGCCTCCATCAACGAAAACGGCGACGGCATCCTTCTGACCGATACCAACACCTCGCCCATCAGCAAGATGAAAGTCGAAGACTCCGGCTCCACCACCGCCGCCAGCCTTGGCATCCTCGGTGAAGCGGACACCTTCGGCGCCAACATCGACGGCACCTTCGAGAAAACCGTCACCATCACTGCCAACGTCCTGGAAGCCGACACCCTCCTGTCCACCCTCAACGACGGTGACGGCATCGCCAACACCACCGGCAAGGCTGAGTTCACCATCACCACCCGCGACGGCGCTACCCACGACATCGACCTCGACGGCGTCACCACCGTGCAGGAGTTGATCGACGCCATCTCCACCCAGACCGGCGGCTCGGTCACCGCTTCCATCAACGCCATCGAGACCGGCCTCAAGCTCAAGGACAACACCTCCGGCACGGCCACCTTCAAAGTCGAAGCCCTCGAAGGCTCCGATTCCACGGCCGCAGCAGACCTGGGCATCGAAAAGTCCGACACCAACAGCGACGGCGTCATCGGCGGCGGCTCGCTTGTCAAGGTCACCACCCTTCAGGATCTGGTCACCGCCATCAACGACGCCAACGTCGGCGTCGTCGCCTCCATCATCAATGACGGCTCGCCCGGCGATCCTTATCGCCTCAGCCTCAGCAGTGAGAACTCCGGCTCACGCGGCGCATTCGTCTTCGACGACGGCGGGCTCGGCTTCAATGCCATCAACCTCACTGAGGCCCAGGATGCGGTGGTCTTCTTCGGCGGCGGCGATCCGGCAAAGTCCATCGCACTGACCAGCTCCACCAACACGCTCGACGACGTGCTGCCCGGCCTCGATATCACGCTCAAGACCGCCAGCAGCCAGGCCGTCACCGTCACCATCGCCAAGGACACCGAGTCCATCACTAACACCGTGCAGAAGTTCGTCGACAACTTCAACACGGTCATCAGCAATATCGATAAGCTCGACAGCTACGACACGGAAACCGAATCGCGCGGCCTACTGCTGGGCGATTCCACCGTGGCCCAGATCAAACAGCAGCTTTTCAATGCCGTCATCCGCCGCGGCACCAACCTCTCCGGCAACTACACCAGCCTCATCCAGGTCGGCATCAGCGTCGGCAGCGACGGCCTGCTCCAGCTCGACTCTTCCAAACTCCAGGCCGCCCTGGCTAACGATCCCGACGGTGTCAAGGCACTGTTCACCTATGAACTGACTGAGGAAAACGACGATGGCGAGGACGTGCTGCTCGCCCAGAGCCCCGGGCAATATCTGCTCGACCTGGCGGAGCGCCTCACCGACACCGAGAGCGGCCCCGTGCAGTCCAAGCTCGATTCGCTCGCCCAGCAAGTGAAAAACTACAACGCCCGCATCGACACGCTCAACGAACTGCTGGACCAGAAACGCTCTCGCCTTGAATCGCAGTTCGCCGCCATGGAGTCAGCCCTGGCCACCCTCCAGACCCAGAGCAGTTCGCTGACCAGCCTCTCCAGCCTGGCCAGTAGCAGCAGCAGTTGAACGAGCATTGATCAGGGTTGATCCGCCGCGCTGCCTCTGCCGGGCGATTCATTATCGCTCATTGGCCAAACATCCCTCATCGCCTGCTCACGACCGCCCCCCCAACTGGCCGATAGAGCAGGTAGTCCGTCATTGCGAGGGCGTGCAACAGGGGTCCGAATGTCATCATGAAACAGGCAGCCGTCAATCCCTATCTCAAGACGCAGATCATGACCGCCTCGCCCCTGGAGCTGCGGCTGATGCTGTACGACGGGGCGCTGAAGTTCGCCCGTCAGGCCCGCCTGGCCCTGGAGAAACAGGATCTCGAATCCAGCTACAACAATCTGGTCCGCGCCCAGAAGATCGTGCTCGAGCTTTCCAGCAGTCTCAAGCGCGATGTCGATCCGCAACTGTGCGACCGCCTGGCCGCCCTGTACACCTTCATCTACCGCAAACTGGTCGACGCCAATATGAACCGCCGCGTCGAGGACGTCGACGAAGCGGTCAAGCTGCTGGACTACGAGCGGCAGACCTGGCAGATGCTGATCGCCAAGCTCAGCGAACAGGAAGACCCCGCCGCCAGCCAACCGGCCGACAGCGCCCGCCAGACCGCCATCAGCACCTGGTCCAAGTCGGCATGAGGACAAGGCTTGATTGCCTGAATGCCTGGGCTTAGCATGCGCGATCACGGCGCGCATATAACCCATTCAAGCATTCAAGAAATCAAGCAATCATCATTTCCTACAGCCCGCAAGCCTTGCGCGCCCGGTTCGTCACTTCCCGCGCCTTGGCCCGCGCCGCCGCAGCGCCGTCCTTGAGCACCTGATCGATGTAGCCCGGATCGTTCATCAGCTCCACGCGCTTGCGCCGTGCTGAGCCGAACTCCTCCATGATCAGCTCGAACAGCGCCTTCTTGGCTTCGCCATAGCCCATGCCGCCGGCCCGGTAGCGCTGCTCCAAAGCTGCCGTGCGCGGATCGCCCGCGCCCGCCAGCCCGCGAAAGATCGCAAACACCGTGCACTTGCCCGGATCCTTGGCATCTTCCACCGGCGTCGAATCGGTCACGATCGACATGATCCGCTTGCGCAACGGCTTCTCCGCCATGAACGGATCGATGGTGTTGCCGTAGGACTTGCTCATCTTCTGTCCATCCACCCCCGGCAGCGTGCCCGCCTCCTCGCGCAGCTTGTGCGCGGGTACCTTGAACGTTTCGCCGAAGTAGTGGTTGAACTTCATGGCCAGATCGCGCGTGATCTCCACGTGCTGCACCTGGTCGCTGCCCACCGGCACCAGGTCCGGATCCACGCTGAGAATGTCCGCCGCCTGCAGAACCGGATACACATACAGCCCGATGCTGGCCTGCAGACCCTTGGCCACCTTGTCCTTGAAACTGGTCGCCTTGTCCATCATGTGCTTGGGACAGACGCACGACAGCAGCCACGACAGCTCGGTGACTTCAGGAACATCATGTTGCAGGTAAATATTGACTCTTCCGGGGGACGGATCGAGCCCGAAGGCGATGTAATCGATGACCACCTGGCGAATGTTAGCCCGCAACTGCTCCGGGTCGCGCATGGAAGTCAGGGCGTGATAGCTGGCCACGAAGACAAACATCTCGTGGTCGCGCTGCATCTCAACGAACTGGCGGATAGCCCCGGCATAATTGCCGACGTGCAGTTGGCCGGAGGGCTGGATGCCGGAAAGAACACGTTTCATAGTCCGATCGCTTTCGTTAGCGGGTAAACGAATCCACAGGATACAGATTTTGGGCAGGCAGATGGTTCAGGCGCCGCTGCGCCAGCGCCAGACCAGAGACGTGTGATGACCCGCAAGACAACTCATACTGCCACCATTATGCCTCACCCCCGACCCGCGTCAAGAAAATGACGCCCCCGGAAGTGTCCGTATCCGCCCCTGTCTCTCTACTGATACGGATCACATTCTCAATCTGCACACTCCGCCGCTTGCGGCTGCGCGATACCCTCCGATCTCGCGGCGAAGTTTCGCCAAGCGGCAAGCGGCGGAGAAACAGGCAAGTTCAGCGTGCGTTGCGTATGACCTCCAACCTCCGCCTTCCGCACTCTGTACTCTACCCCCGTCCCCCCGTTGTCTGCTCCCCCGTACGCCGCACATCGGACACCAGCCACCATACGCCAGACACCGCACACCGTGCTTCGCCCCATACTTGGACTTGACATAAGATCATATTTAACTTAAATATGATCATATGAGCAGACCCATTTTGAGTGATGCGGATCGGGCGGATGTGTTTCGAGGGTTGGCGCACCCGGCGCGGCGGCGCATTCTGCGCAGCCTGGGCGAGGGTGAAGCCAACGTGAGTCAGTTGCAGGCGGGCATGAAGCTGACGATGCCAGCCCTGTCCCAGCATCTGCAGGTGCTGCGCGAGTCGGGTCTGGTCACGCATCGTGCAGTCGGTCATCAGCGCGTCTATCGCCGCAATGCCGCCACGCTTCGCCGGGCCCAGCGCTGGCTGATGCAGAACGGGGCAGCGTGACCACATTTCAATCTAAGCGGTCTTGTGTAAGTCTGTAGCGGTTGCTATCCCCCATGGATTCCGATGGAAGCTGCTGAGACAGTGGCCACGGCAGAAGATGTCCGCTACGAACTTTCGTAGGACCGCTTAGAACAGACCTATTGTAACTGTATCGTCCATATCACAACAGAAACCCAGACGATTCCATGCTGAGCTTCCCACAGATGCAGTCCGTGGGCTTCGTGACGCTACGGTTAAATTGCCCTGCACTGGAGCGGAAAGCAATATGAGCCACGAAGGCACGAAGAACACGAAGACAGAACAATGAGTATGGAGTTTTCCCTTCGTGTCCCTCGTGCCTTCGTGGCGAATCCAAATGTGTCAGGCGCCCCTCAATATGTACGCATACGATGAGTATGGCCCCATCATAGGAAACCTCGCCCGCGGATAACGGTCAATCCAACGGATCGCTCAAGCGTGACGTGCCCATGTCCTGCACGTGACGGCGCCAACCCACCGGCTGCGTCCAGGCCTGTTTCACCTGGCTTTCGTAGCGAGTGACTTCAGCGCCCATCAGGTGCATCAACTCCGCCCCAGCCTGCTTGACCTGAATTTCGTTGCTGGGATTGTCGGGGGCGCGGTCGCTGCTGATGGTGGCACGCACGTACAGTTCGTCGCCGGCCAGTTGATAGCTGACGGTGGCGCCGGTCTGCGTGGAAAGCACAGCGCCGACGTCATCGCTGTAGTCGCAGGTGGTTTCCACGGGTTTGCCGTCGGCGTCGATCCGCTGGTGATGCGAAACGTCGTAGCCGACACGGGTGCCGCGGAAGACGGTGGTGTAGGTTTCGCCGGGCGCGGGGTCGATCTCGATGGTGATGCGGCGTTCGGCCGAGTCATAGCGAATGTCGCGCAGGATCACACCGCTGGATGCGTAGAAATCGCCGCGGCGCATGGCGGTGATGATGGCCTCGGGCGACAGTTCAGCGGCGCGCACCATGATCCAACCTCGGCCGGGCGTTGCACCGTTGGGGCTGTGATAGTGATGCGTGTCATCGGTGCCCAGGCCGAACAGCGGCGGTGCTTTCAGTTCACCGAGGCGCAACGTGTTGGCGATGTCCCAGATGCGCTCGTCGCCGGGGTGATCATCGTCGCCGAGGTGGTTGCAGCCGGGCGAGCCGTTGTACACCTCGAAAAACTCCTCCTCCAGCACGTTGGCCAGATCTTCGGCCGTCAACCCCCAGCGGAAATTCGGGTGATTGATGTGGGCCAGGATCGGCTGATGAATCTCCTGCTCCTGGGCCAGCACGGCCAGCAACTGGCGTCGCATCACGTCACGCACGGAGTCGCCGCCCTGCGGTTCGATCGGCTTGCGCAGATTCACCGCGTTGGTGTGCACCGGCTTCTTCTCGAATGATTCGGTGATCTCCTCCGCCTGGATCAACAGAAATTGGCCCGGCTCCTCGAACATCGGGCGAAACTCAGCCAGCGTGTGCAGGCGCACCTCCAGCTCGCTCTTGCCCTCGGCGTCCGGCTGCGACTGGCGGGTCTGCACCCAGTCATCGCCGAAACGGGCGCGGTACATGCCCACCACGTCAACGTTTGGATCCTTGACCCGCTTCATCATGGCCGAGAGCGTCACCCATTTTTCACCTTCGCTCAGCAGGTTGTGATCGGACAGGCACAGGAACTGGTAGCCGTGGCTCTTGTACCAGTCGACCGCCATCTCCGGAAACTGATTGCCATCCGACCAGAAGCTGTGCGTGTGCGTGTTGCCCTTGTACCAGCGCAGCGGTGCATACTCCGCCCGCCCGGGCAGCGTCCATAACAAGGACAGTCCACAGACCCACAAAAACAACGTGCAAAACGACGGGTGTTGTTGCATGGAAAGGCCCTCTCAAAGATTTAATCGCCGCGCTGCTGCTGATCGGCGCAGCGGACCGCGTCGCAGAAAGCTGCGATCAATTCGATGCTCTTGACGGCGGTTTCGGACTCGACGCCGCTGGACACATCGACGCCGAAGGGATGCACGGCCGCGATGGCAGCGGCGACGTTGTCCGGGTTCAATCCCCCCGCCAGAATCAGCGGCGGTGCGTCCTCGGGCATATCGAGCTGCGACCAGTCGAACGTGCGCCCCGTGCCGCCCGGCATTTCGCCCTTGGCTACCGGCGTATCGAACAGCACCGCGTTGACGTGCATCCAGTTCGACCAGTTGATCTGGCCGATCGTCAGCTTCTTGACCACCGCCAGCGGGCGCAGAGCCGCGGCCGCCTCCTGCGATTCATCGCCGTGAAGCTGCACCGTGCGCAGGCCCACGTCAGCCGCGATGCGTTTGATGCGATCGACCGGCTCATTGACGAATAACCCCACCGGCTCTACCCAGGCCGGCAACGCGGCGGCGATCTGCGTCGCTTCCTGCACCGTGATCCGCCGCGGTGATTGCGTTGCGAACACCAGCCCGATCGCATCAGCGCCGGCAGCCGCAGCCGCCAGGGCGGTCTCGACGTTGCGAACACCACAGATTTTGATGCGCGTGCGGGGCATAAAGAATAGCCGCAAAAAGGCACAAAATTCGCAATGATCAAACTGCCGTCAGGGCAAACTTACGAATCTGCAATTTCGAACTGCCGAAATTGATTAGCAGGCCATGCTCAATTCGGCAAGCACGCATGTATCCCAACAATTGTGCGGTATGCTCGTCTTTCAATGTACTGCATGCCTTCAACTCGACCAACAGGCAATCATTAATGAAAAGATCAGCATAATATTCACCCAACACCGTACGATCCTCGTCGAGAACTCGCAACGGCTTTTGTGGCTCGACGATCATACCCATCTTTCGCAGACGGTGTGCCAGCCCATTTTCATAGACCTTTTCCAAATGGCCATGCCGCAAGTATTTGTGCAGGGCAAATGCTGTTTCACGAACCTGATCACACAAGGCGAAAATGTCTTCATCCATGTCGACCCCCTTCTTGTGCTTTTTGCGCCTTTTTGCGGCTACTCAGAACTCATCATCCGGATCCACCCTCTCCAGCCTGGCGTATTGCAGGATCAGCGTCTTGCGGCCGACCTGCAGGAAGCGGACGCGGCAACGGGTGTGCGCCCCTTCCGCGGAGATCGACTCCACCACGCCCAGCCCGAACTCATTGTGACGCACGTAGCAGCCGATGGGATATTCGCTGGCCAGACCACGGGCCTGGCGGCGTTGCAGCAGGCTTTCGCCCAGCACGTGGTCGTCCTCATCGTCGTCAGCCGAGTGACTGATCTGCTCCAGGTGCTCTTCGGGCAGTTCGCGCAGGAAGGGGGAAGCGATGGCGGACATGGTGCGGCCGAAGATGGTGCGCTGGATGGCGTGTGAGAGCGTCAGGTAGCGCATAGCCCGCGTGATGCCGACAAAACATAACCGGCGTTCTTCTTCCAAAGCATCGCCGGGGCGTGCGGATTCACCCGCCCGCTGGTGCGGCAGCAGACCGTCTTCCAGGCCGAGAATCGTCACCACCGGAAACTCCAGGCCCTTGGCGGCATGCAGCGTCATCAGCGTCACGGCGCCGGAATCGGAATTGACGTTGTCCACGTCACTGACCAGGCTGATCTGTTCGAGCATGGCCAGCAGCTTGTCGCGCAGCGGCAGCGGTTGATCAGCATCGTCGTCCTCGCGGTTGAACTCCAGGTCGTCCTCGAACTGCTGGGTGAAGGTGACGAATTCGCCGAGGTTAGCCAGGCGTTCCTGGTCGGGATCGGACTTGTCGTTGAGGTACGCATCGTGCAGGCCGGACTGGCGGATGACATCTTCGACGAACAGGCGCAGGCCGGGCTGATCCTGCGGAAGTTGCGGCGTATCACCTTCAAAACCCGCGGTCTGTCGCCACTTGCGCAGCATGGCCGCGAAGGCGGCGATGGTGTTCTGGGCCCGGGTTGAAAGCGATGTCACGCGGCGGGGATCGGTGATGACCTGGTCGAAGGTCATGTGATTGGCAATTGCAAAAGCCTGCACCGCTTCGATGGAGCGATCGCCGATGCCGCGAGTGGGCATGTTGATGATGCGCAGCAGCGCCACTTCGTCGGCCGGGTTGACGATGGCCCGCAGGTAAGCCACCACGTTGCGGATCTCCGCCCGTTCGTAGAACGCGGTGCCGCGTGCGATCTGATAGGGAATCCCCGCGTTGCGCAGGGCGTCTTCCATCACACGACTCAAACTGTTCATGCGATAGAACACCGCCATGCCCGACCAGGCGATGTTCTGCTCATCGTGCACCTTCTGCATGAACTCCACAGCCGATTCAGCCTCATCGCGCTCATCGAAGCAGGTGACGCAGCGCACGCGGGCGCCATCCCCAGCCTCGGTGAAAAGCTCCTTGTGCTTGCGGGCGGTGTTGTGGCGGATCAAGGCGTCGGCCGCGGCCAGGATGTGGCCGGTCGAGCGGTAATTCTGCTCCAGGCGCACCACCTTGGCCCCCGGAAATTGCTGCTCGAACTCGAGGATATTGCGGATATTCGCCCCGCGCCAGCCGTAGATGGATTGATCGGGGTCGCCGGTGGCGCAGAGGTTCTGATGACGCTGGGCCAGAGCCGCGGCAATCAGGAACTGGGCGTGGTTGGTGTCCTGATATTCGTCGATCAGCACGTACTGATAACGGTCCTGCAACTCGCGCAAGGTTTGCGGATGCCCCCGGAAGAGTTGAACGAGGTAGAGCAACAGGTCATCGAAATCCATGGCCGCGTTGCGATGCAGGATGTCGGTGTATTTGGCATACACCTTGGCCACGGTCTTGCTGTAGAAGTTGTCCGCGGACTGGCGGTAGGCATCGGCATCGACCAGTTCATTCTTGGCCTTGCTGATCGAGGACAGCACGTTGGCCGGCGAGAAGTTGCTGGCGGAAATCTCCAGGTCTTCCAACGCCTGCTTGACCGCCCGCTTCTGGTCGTCGCTGTCGTAGATGGAAAAGCCCGGCGGAAAACCCAGCAACTGCGCGTGCTGGCGCAGCAAACGTGCGCACAGGCTGTGGAACGTACATAGTGTCAAAGCCCTGGCCTGGCGCTGGCTGACCAGTTCCGCCACGCGGGCCTGCATTTCGCCGGCCGCCTTGTTGGTGAAGGTGATGGCCAGCACCTGCCAGGGGGCGATGCCCACCTCGCGCACCAGATACGCCACGCGGCGGGTGATCACCCGTGTCTTGCCCGAGCCGGGCCCCGCCAGCACCAGCAACGGTCCATCCACGTAACTGACCGCCTCACGTTGCGGTTCGGTCAGGCCATCCAGCAGCGCACTTTGCATCGTCGGTTCACTCATCAGGCCGGGGAGTGTAACACAGCCGCCAGTCCCGCACGGTAATCCACATAGCGCGGCGACCAGCCGGTGCGTTGGCAGGTCCGCGCCGGGTCCAGCGCCTTGGAGGAACTTCGTCGCAGGCGATCCGCATTCACCCCGAGCAACGCGATGATTTTCTCATCGGTCAGCAGTTGCGGGGGTGGTGCCTGGATCAGTTGGGCCAAGTGCTGGTAGTACTCGAGGCGCGGCACGGGCTGCCCGTCGCAACCCAGTTCGATACGTCCCGGCCCTTCCGCCCGCAACATCGCCAGCAACAGTTCCGCTGCATCGTCCACGTGGATCAGGTTCAACATCGCCTGCGGATCACCCAGCAGCGGCGCCCCCTGCCGCACCGCCTTCATCCCCACCACGCGGCCCGGCCCGTACAACCCCGCCAGGCGCAGCACGTGATAGGCATCGCCCGCATCCAGCCACAACTTCTCGCCCTCCAACAGCAGTTTGGCTCGCTCATCGTGCGCTTCAGCCGGCGTGTCCGCATCCACGCACTGCCCGTCACGTTGCCCGTACACCGCGGAGGAAGACACCAGCACCGCCCGCCGCACGTGCCCGGCCCGCAGCGAACGCAGCACGTGGGCCACGCCGCCCACCACCACCTGCCGCGGCGTCGGCGATTGATCCGGCCGACCGGGCGGCACCATGTAGAACACATCCAGGGCCGGCGCTTCGATCGCCGGGCGCAGAGCCGCCAGCGTCACCGGCTGCGTCACGTGCACCAGCAGCGGCCGGGCCCCCAGTTCCGCCAACTGCCGCGCCTTATCCGGCGAACGGGTCGTTGCATACACAGTGCAACCGCGCTCGATCAGCCGAGACGCCAGGCAACGCCCCAGGTAGCCGCAACCGACGATCAACGTGTCACGGGCCGGCTCTGTCATGGTCAGAGTGTAGAAAAGCCACGAGCCACGAGCCACGGGCCATAAGGGAAAGGATTGTTGTCTTCAAGTTTTTGCCTCGTGGCTGGTCGCTGGTGGCTCGTGGCTTCTTGCTCAGTTCAACGACAACCCATCCTTCGACAGCGCCGGCCCGAACTGATCCGCGGCGGTCATCCAGCGGCGAAGCTCCTGCAACTGATGCACGAGCCGCTCCGCCCGCCGCACCGGATCGACCTCGGCCAGCATGGTGTAACGCTGATTGGTCTCGCGGCAGAGGGCCATGGCCGCCAGGTCGATCATGGCCACGGTGGGAATTTCCTCGTTCAGCCAGCGGCGAATGGCGCCGATCACCGCCAGCTTGCCGATGTGCTCATCCTCGAACAGCTCCTCCAGCCGTTGACGATGCTCATCCAGGTCGATCTCCAGCGTGTCGCGCGGCTCAATAGGCTTCAGGTAAGCCGTGCGGTATGGCTCGTGCTCCGTCTCATGCTCGATGCGGGCCCGGCAGATTCCCTGCAGCAGCAGGTTGTAGCGGCCGTCGGGCAACTGATGATGCTGCACGATGTACCCGATGCACACGCACGGCCGCACGGGGGGGCGACCTTCGTAATCTTCTTTCCAGTCGTCACCCTCGAACACCGCCATGGCGATCAACCCGTGCGAGTCGAGGGCATCGCGCGTCATGGCTCGATAGCGCGGCTCAAAAATGTGCAACGGTGCCGCCGCGTGCGGCAGCAGCACGCACTGCCCCAGCGGAAACAGCGGAATCGGTTGACCGAAATCGATGACCAGCGTGGAGGACACATTCAGCTTTCATGCAAAACAATTTGAACCGCAGAGACGCGGAGGACGCAGAGAAAGGCAACAGTAGCAGTGGCCGCAAAAAGGCACAGAATTCACAAAATGGATTGATGATTGCGTTCTACATTTGTGTCTTTTGCGACTTTTTGCGGCAAAACGTGTTTTACCCTGCCTTCCTCTGCGTCCTCCGCGTCTCTGCGGTTGGTTTCCTGTTATTCAATCATAGCGCCGTGGATCATTCGGTCGATTTTTTCTGCGAACGGGGACGCCAGTTTTTCTTGGGCGGACGCAGTTTCAACTCCGGATCCTTCATCGTCACGTAGTGCCCGGCAGGGACGGACTGGGTGATGAACAGCGAGCCGCCGATGGTGGCGCCTTCGTGGATGACAGTTTCGCCGCCGAGGATGATGGCTCCGCCGTAGATGGTCACGTCGTCCTCGATGGTGGGATGGCGCTTCTTGCCCCGCCAGGCCTGGCCGCCCTTGGTCGACAGTGCACCGAGCGTCACGCCCTGGTAGATCTTGACGCGGTCGCCGATGACGCAGGTTTCGCCGATAACGACGCCGGTGCCGTGGTCGATGAAGAACGAGTCGCCGATGGTGGCACCGGGGTGGATGTCGATGCCGGTCTCGTTGTGAGCGTACTCGCTCATGATGCGCGGCAGCAGCGGCACCTCGAGGCGGAACAGTTCGTGGGCGGCCCGGTAGATGAAGATGGCATCGACGCCGGGATAGCAGAAGATCGTCTCATCGGTGCTGACCGAGGCCGGGTCACCCTCGAAGGCCGCCTGCACGTCGAGCGCCAGCTTGTGCCGCAGTTGCGGGATGGTGGACAGGAAGGCCAATGCCAGGTCGGCCGCCTGCTGCCCGCAGTTTTCGCAGTCGTCGCCTTTGCCCTTGCCCTCGGTGCGGTTCAATTCGTAGCGCAGGGTCTGGTGGATCTGCTCGTACAGGAGATCGTGCAGTTGCCGCATCAGGTCGGTCGTGCGCTGCTGGACGTTGGCGCTGGTGATGCGCTGTTCCTCGAAGAAGCCGGGGAAAATAATGCGGCGCAGCACCTCGATGGCCTCGATGACCTTGGCCCGGCTGGGCAGGAAGGTGGCTTCGAGGTGGCTGGTGCCCGGCTCGTTGCGATAGCTTTCGATGACCTGGGCGGTCAGTTGCGCGATCGGAGGTTTTGGAACGTGGGGTGTGGCCATGGAATCATGATATACGGGACGCGCCACGGAAGTGGAGCAGCCGCGGCAGAAAACGGGCGCAACAAAAAAAGGCCCGCCAAGACGGACCTTTTGAAAGTTCGATCACCCGGCAGCACGTGGCGGACCCGGATTTGCTCAAACCCCAATGCAGGTGGGTGCGATGCCAGGTCGTCCCGGTCTTCCACTCGATGGAGGCTTGACCATCGCGCCCGGTCCACGCTCCCTTGGGGTTGATTTAGGTTCGAGCAAATAACAGCAGGTCTGCTCGCCGCCGCGGGGCGTCTTCACTTGTCAAGATCATTATACCAGCGACTGGCGGTGCTGAAAGTGAAAAGTGCAAAGTGGAAAGTGAAAACAAGACCCGATAAATGCGAACGCACTTGGCAAATATTTTCACTTTTCACTTTGCACTTTTCACTTTTTCCTTGACATCGACGCTGCGACCTCACAGTTACATCGCATGTGCTCCAGATTCAATCCCCCCACCACCACGCTGTCCACGCAATCGTGGCTGAGCACGAAACGGATCGACTCGGCGGCGGGAAGATGTCCGCTGGCCAGGGCTTTTTTTACAATCACGCCGACGCCGCGAGCGTGCGCCTGTTGCATCACCGGCAGAAGCTCGACATTCCGGGGGTTGAACTCCACCATGATGGCGTCCGCCCAATCCAGCGCCGCGGTGAAACCTTCGCTGGTTTTGCCGGAAAAACCGATAGCGCGAGTGAGGCCGCGCTGCTTCAGGGCGTGCATGGCATCGACCGCATTGGTCTGTTGCAGGATGTGCAGGTCGTTGCCGTCGGAGTGGATCAGCAGCAGGTCGATGTGATCGGTGCGCAGGCGCTGCAGACTGCGCTCAGCACTACGTGTGATGGCGCCCCCGGAAAAGTCATAGTTGGATTTACCGTCCTCGAACGTTTCGCCGGCCTTGGTCGAGAGTGTGAACTCGGCGCGGCGATGATGCAGGGCGTCGCCGATGCGCTGCTCGCTTTGGCCGTAGGCCGGGGCGGTGTCGACGTAGGTGATGCCCAGGTCGAGCAGGTCGTTGAGCAACTGATGGGCAGCCGCTTCATCCGGCAATTCATAATTCCGGGGGTATTTGCTGGCGAGGTTGCGCCCGATCTTGAAGGCCCCGAAGCCCAGCGGCGTCACCAGCAGGTTGCTTTTGCCTAGTGGTCGGCGGTCCATGATGCGGCAGTCTCCCACGGCGGCAGCGCCACGCGCGGCCGGGCCATGTCGTCCGGCCAGGCCAACTCGACCAGCCCTTTCGCCGGCGGCAACAACGCCATGATCTTACCGGCCAGATGCGGCGCCATCGCCAGCTTGGTGGGCCAGGCGGTGATGACACTCCCCTCTCGATCCGCCGTCGCCTCCTCCGGCCGCAGCAGACCCGGCGTCTTGGCCTCCGCACGATCCACACAATACGTCGCCCAGCGGCACCCCGAAAGATCAAATCCCGGCAGCACGTGCTGCAATTCAGCCTGGGCAAAACGAATCAACTCGGCCGACGACATGTTGACGCCGCGCTCGGCGATCTGCCCGCCCAGTTGCCAGACCACCCCACCCCCCCCATCGCTGGCGTTGTGACTGGTGATCGTCACCCGCGTGGCTTTGCCATCAACGCAGTGGCCGCACAGCCTTGGCAGGTTGTCGCCGCGTAACATCACCATGTGCAAAGGCCGACGTTGCATGATCTGCGGGTCGAGCCCCAACGCCGCCCGCAACTCCGCATTGCCCGCACCGGCGGTCAGCACGATGGTCTGCGGATGAACGGTCCACTTCTGATCGATGACCACCGCACCTTGCTCGAACGTCACCGACTCATAGCGGGCGATGCGCGTTTGATGCTGCGCCGCCAGGTCCGCCAGCAGCGACACGGGATCGATCACCTGCTCATCGAGTCGCATCACCTCACCGGGGCACTGGAGCAACGGTGCGGGCCGGCTGTCTTTCTCCACCTTGCGGGGGGCGATGCGCAGGCCGCGCTTGGCGCCGATGGCGCCCACGATGGACTTGAGTGTGCTCGTGCGCCACAGGTGACAGAAGTCCGCCAGCACGGTGGTGTGCGTCAGATCCGGCTTGCTGCGGCCTTCCAGCGAATCGCGCCATCGTCCGGGTGCGTCACGGATCGCCCGGGCTGAGCCGGTCAGATGGCCGTGCAGGGTGTACTTCAGTCCCCCGTGGATGATGCCCTGGCAGGCGACGGTCTGTCCCTGGCCCAGCGCGAAGCGCTCCAGCAACAGCGCGCCGAAACCCGCCCGATGCAGTTCATCGAGCAGCCACATGCCGGCGACGCCGCCGCCGAAGATGAGGACTTCTGAGGATAGGTTGTTGGTTGTTGGTTGATGGTTGTTGGTTTCGAAAGTCATGCGCGGATCTTGTCAGAGCAACCAACAACCACAAACCAAAGACCAACAACCAAGAACCATCAACCAACTACTATTCTCACCGCGCACCCTTGGGCGCCGGCGGAATGGTCAGCTCCATGCCCGCTTTGAGTTTGTCGGGGTTGGAGCCGATCTTGGATTTATTGGCGCTGTAGATGGTGCTCCACAGGCCGCTGTCACCGTAGTAATGGTCAGCAATGCTGGAGAGCGTGTCGCCGGCCTTGACCACGTACGCGGGCTTGCCGGTGGAAGAGCTGTCACTGGTGGTGCTGCTTGCGTCACTGCTTCCGGGCGTGGGCAGGCGGATAACCTGGCCGACCTTCAGCTTTTGCGGATCGACGGTGGGGTTGGCCTGGGCGATCTGCTGCCAGTACTTCTCATCACCGAGCTTGTCCGCTGCAATCGAGGAGAAGGTGTCGCCGGCCTTGATGGTGTAACTGGCAGCAACCGGCTTGGGCGCAGGCGTGGGGGGAACGGGGGGTGTCGCGGTAGGAGCGGTGTTGCTCCGCAGATGATCGAACGGCCCCGGCAGTCCGGCCGGCGCGGCAGTGGTGGAAGTGGCACTACCGAGTGCGGTGGCACTACTGGTTGGCGCACTTCCGGGGGCGGGCACGTGGCCATCCAGACGCAGTTCGGGCACGGCATCGGGTTTCGGGGTTCGGGTATCGGGTATCGGGTTTGGCTGAGTTGACGCTGCGCTTTCACTTCCTGGGGCGGCGCTACTTCCGGGGGCGGGGGCGGGGGTTTCCTGGCGGAGGGCGGCGAGGCGCTGCTTGAGGTCGTTGGACAGGTTCTTCTCGCCGGCGGGTTCAGCCGACTTATCGGTAGTGACAGCGCCCGCGCCGGCGGGTTTGGCTGTGGTCTGGCTGCTACTATTGGCAGCGGCCGTGGTGCTGGTTCCAGCCTCGGGTTCGGGCAACGTGGCGATAGGGCCTGAGGGCTGATCGGGCGAGTCTTGCCCGCTGTAATAGACCAGCACGATCACGCACAGCACCGCGGCCACGATCAGAGATATCTTGTACGAGCTTTTCATGAATAGCCTCCCTGCCGATGTAGATATCGTAACGGGCCCGGCCGCGGGGGCCAAGTGAACGGCCGATCTTGACACCCTCGGGCGGCGGCGATACGTTGCCCCTTGCACGGTAACGCTTTATGGAGAACGGTCCATGGCCGGTACGGATTCACGCCTGATCGTCAGCCAGGAAGAAGGCGGCATCAGCCGCATCGGGTTCGTCGATCGCAACATTCTGGAAGAGGCCTCCATCCAGCAGATCGGCGACGAAGTGGCTGCCATCATCGAACGTTCCACAGCCCCCAAGCTGCTGTTGAACTTCCAGAATGTCGAGCACCTTTCCTCGGCTGCTCTGGGCACGCTGATCACCATCAACAACAAAGTCAAACAACGCGGCGGACAACTGCGGCTGTGCTCCATCGACCCGCAGATCTACGAAGTGTTCGTCATCACCAAGCTCAACAAGCTTTTTCAGATCCACGAAACGCCTGAAGACGCGATGGCGACTTTCAAGTGATCCCACACGGAGCGCGGGGCCTCGGCTGATTCATGGGCGCTGCAGCGACAACCCGCATGGTGATCCCCAGTAACCTGGATGAAATCTCGCGCGTGCAGGAAGCTGTCCTGCGCCCCGTGCGCCAAGCTGACTACGACCGCGACGCCATCTTCGCCATTCGCCTCGCCCTCGACGAAGCCGTCTCCAACGCCATCCGTCACGGCAACCACAACGATCCCTCCAAACACGTCACCATCGAGTACTCCGTCACCGACAAGCAAGTGAAAATCTGCGTCCGCGATGAAGGCGAAGGCTTCCTGCCCGATTCCCTGCCCGACCCGACCACCAGGAAAAACCTCACCCGCCCCCACGGCCGTGGCGTCATGCTCATCCGCTCCTACATGACCAAGGTGACCTTCAGCGACTGCGGCCGCTGTCTGACCATGATCAAAACCCGATCCTGCCGCAAACCCAAAGGTTGAATCTCTTCCCTGATCTGAGCTACGCTTTGCCCGTGCCCCGTGCCCATTCAAACCGCCGCCCTCCCTCGCCCCGCGATGGCAGCCTCACCGTGACGCTCACGCTGCAAACCTCCGACGTCCAGCCCCCCCTGCGCCGCTGGCTCCCCGGCAAACTGCGCCAGGTCGCCGAGCAGGCCGGCCTGCGCCGCGGCCACGTCAACCTGCTGGTCCTCGACGATGCCGCCATGGCCGACCTGCACCGCCGCTACAAGCACAAACCCGGCCCCACCGACGTGCTCAGCTTCGACTTGCGCGACGAGCCCGAAGACGAACTGGAAGCTGACATTGCCATCTGCCTCGACGTCGCCGCCCGCCAGGCTGCCAGCCGCGGCCACGACACCCGCCGCGAAGCGTTGCTCTATGCCGTGCACGGCCTGCTGCACCTGCTGGGCGAAGATGACCATGAACCAGCCGCCCGCCGCCGCATGCACCAGCGCGAAGACCAACTACTGGCCGTCATCGGCGTGGGCCCGACGTTCGCCCGTGGAGAAACAGCACCATGAGCGCCGCCCTGTGGATCGCACTGGCCTCCAGTGCCGCGGTCTGCTATTTCGCCGCCCTCAACATGGCGCTGAAGCGATACAGCCGCTCCCGCCTCAACGACCTGTTGGAACGCCGAAACCAGACCCATCGCCTCGACGCCCTGCATGAGCACGCCACCGCTTACGTCCTGATGACCGGCGTCTTCCGCGCCGCGCTCAACATGCTCGTGCTGCTGGCCGTGCTCTACGACATCGAACACCGGCTGGGCGATACGTCGCTCATCCTGCGTTACATGACCGCTTTCCTCATCGCCTCCACTCTGGTCAGCGTGTTTGCCGTGGCCATCCCCACCAGTTGGAGCAACTACCTGTCCGAGCCGCTGCTGGCTCGATCGCTGCCCCTGCTGGCCGGCATGTACACCGCATTGCGCCCGTTCATCGCGGCCCTGCACCTGTTCGATCCCGTGATCCGTCGTATCAGCGGCGTTGACCTGACGCAGAATGAGGAAAACGAACTGAGCGACGAAGTGCTCACCGTGGTCGAAGACCGCGACAAGGCTGGCGACGTCAACGACGCTCAGAAACAAATGCTCGAAGCCGTCTTCGATCTGCCCGGCACCGATGTGGCGGAAGTGATGACCCCGCGCACCGACGTGCAGGGCATCGATGTCAACAGCACGCTCGAACAGGTCAAGCAGGAGGTGCAGGCCTTCGGACACAGCCGCATCCCGGTGTACGAGGAAAGCCTCGATCACGTGGTGGGCATTCTCTACGTCAAGGATCTGATTCGTTTCTTGGGCGAGCAGGAGCCGTTCGATCTGCGCCGCGTGCTGCGTGAGCCGTTCTTCGTCCCCGCCAGCAAAAAAGTGCATGAACTGCTGGCCGAGTTCAAGACCCGCAAGGTCCACGCCGCCATGGTGCTCGATGAGTACGGCGGCACCGCGGGGCTGGTCACCATCGAGGACGTGCTGGAGGAAATCGTCGGCGACATCCAGGACGAATACGAGCACAGCGAAACCGAGCCCGGCGTCGATCGCATCGACGAGCACAACTTCGAAGCTGACGGCCGCCTGCGCATCGATCAGCTCAACGACGAACTGGACCTGCACCTGCCCGAGAACGAGGACTACGACACCATCGGCGGCTTCGTCATCAGCACCCTCGGCCGCATCCCCGCCCGCGGCGAACACTTCGAAGCCGACGGCTGTGTGTTCACAGTCACCGCGGCTGAACGCACCAAAGTCACCCGCGTCCGCGTGGAAAAAATCGTGCCCACCAGCGAAGAATGACGCGCGGCTGGGCCGCGAATGACGAATGCTTCAGGTTTCGTCATTCATCATTGGAACATTCGTCATTGTTTCGAATTTCGTATTTCGTCATTCGAATTTCCCCATGTATCATGGGGCCATGCCTCAACTTCGTTTCCACAACACCCTGACCGGCCGCGTTGAGCCGTTCCAGCCGATCGAGCCCGGCCAGGTCACCATGTACAACTGCGGGCCGACGGTCTATGACTTTGCCCACATCGGCAACTTCCGCACCTTCGTCTTCGCTGACCTGCTGCGCCGCACCCTCGAACTGGCCGGCCTCAAGGTCCATCAGGTGATGAACATCACCGACGTCGGCCACATGACCCAGGACGACTTGGCGGACGGCGGCGGTGAAGACAAAATGCAGGCCGCGGCCCGGAGACTCAAGGAAGCCAAAAAGTCCGGCAAGACACTTCCGGGGGCGGTCGACGATCCCGATGATCCCTATCAGGTCGCTGAATACTTCATCCGCGCCTTCATCGAAGACGCCAAAGCCCTGCACCTGAAAATCGCGGATGACCCCCGAAATGAAAAAGGCATACCCCAGAACATGCCCCGCGCCACCGAGCACGTCGGACGCATGATCGAAATCATCCTTCGCCTCGTCGAGAACGGCCACGCCTACCGCGCTTCCGACGGCTGCGTTTACTACGACGTCCAGTCCTTCCCCGAATACGGGCAACTGTCCGGCAACACGCTCGACAAACTGCGCGGCGGAGCCGGCGGCCGCGTGCAGGATGAGCATCAGGCCGTCAAAAAACATCCCGCCGACTTCCTGCTCTGGAAGCCCGACCCCACACACATCATGAAGTGGGAATCACCCTGGGGCGTCGGCTATCCCGGCTGGCACATCGAATGCTCCGCCATGGCCCGCACCGCACTCGGCCGCGATGTCATCGACATCCACACCGGCGGCGAAGACAACATCTTCCCCCATCACGAATGCGAAATCGCCCAGTCCCGCGGCGCCACCCATCAACCCGCCTTCGCCCGCTACTGGATGCACTCCCGCTTCCTGCGCGTCGAAGGCGAGAAGATGTCCAAGAGCAAAGGCAACTTCTACACCGTGCGCGACGTGCTGGAAGGCCGCGTCACCGGCCGCCAAGTGGACCCGGCCGTGGTGCGCTACGAACTGCTCAAAACGCACTACCGCAAGAACGCTGACTTCACTCGCAAAGGCCTGGAAGATTCCGCCAGTGCCATCCGTCGCCTGCGCGAAGCCGCAAGCGGCGGTGACGTGGCGCCTGTTGCGATCGATCATCCCGACGTGCAGGCGTTCCTCGAACCATTGGCTGACGACCTGAACATCGCCGGCGCGTTGGCGGTCGTATTCGAGCGCATGCAGAAGGCGGACGACGAACTGCCGGGGGTACTGCGCCGCATCGATGACGTGCTGGGCGTGCTGCCGACGTCGCAAGCCGATGAATCGGATGCCACTGCGCTATGCAAACAACTCGACGCCGCCCGCGCCGCCAAGGACTACGCCGCCGCCGACGCCGTTCGCAAGCAGCTCATCGAGGCCGGCTACGACGTCAAGACCACCAAGGACGGGACGGTAGCCACCAAGAAACTGGCCTGATGCTGCCCCCTCTCCCCTTGGGAGAGGGTTGGGGTGAGGGCCGAAGTGCTTGTACTCTCACCCTGCAAACACACCATGGGTTATTCCGCCCTCACCCTGCCCTCTCCCAGGGGGAGAGGGTTCTAAAAATGTCATTCACCGTCGCAGCGCACCCGGTGGTTTGCCGGTAGCGGTGCGCACGTGACGGGCCATGGTGTGCAAACTGGCGTAGCCCGACTGTCGCGCCACTTCGCTCAGCGGCAGATCGGTGTGTGACAGCAGATCGATGGCGCGGTTCAAACGAGCCTGTGACAGGTATGCCGCGGGCGGCTGCCCCGTGGTTTGATGGAAGACGCGCGTCAGGTGTTCGCGTGTGCAGCCGTGTTCGGCCGCCACATCCTTGAGTGACCACGGCCGACACGGCTCGCGCAACAAGCGCCCCACCGCGGCCTCCACCGGCGTCAGGTTCGCGGCCCGGCTCTTTTCACCGGCCTTATCTAATTCCATCACAAAACGATGCACCGCTTCGTCCTGCTCCAGCAACGTGTGTTGATCGCGCTGCCGCGCTAACATGAGCATTCGATCAAAACAGCGGCGCAGCGCCGAGCGCCCCGTATCAACCATCGACCCGAACTGCCGGCGATGCTCATTGATGCGCTCCAGCAAGCCCGGCCCCTCCAGACAGCACCAGGCGCAACGATAGTTGCCCGCCCGTTTGTCGGGCAGCCAGTAGGACGTCGGCTCACCGAATGCATACAGCAGCAACTGTCCCGGGCTGACCGTTTGCTCGGGGCCTTCGACATCTTGAAATTGCAGTTGCCCCTCCAGCGTCAACTGGGCCACCACGGTGCCCGCCGGACTGCGATCCCGGTTATCGTAGCCGTAGGTCGCGCGCGGCCGCACGACCTGGTCCGCCATGAATGGCCCGACCAGCCAGAGCACCTTCGGATTGATCGCCGCCAGATCGGCCATGTCAAATATTGTACGTACTTACGGCTTTTGCATCCACTGTTTCCACGGTATAATGAAAACCCTGCCTGAAGTGATATCACAATTTGCACGAGGATTGTCATGACCGCCGCCCCCACCAAACCCCAGGGCCACGCCGCCCACACCCAGAATGCGGACCGCCCCATGAGCCTGCCCGGCCGCTTCCTGCGCCCCATCAAGATCACCATGCTCGGGGCCGGGTCCATGTTCACCCCGCGCCTGCTCAACGACGTGCTGCACATCGACGGCGCGGACAAGGGCGAAATCGCATTGGTTGACATCGACACCCTTCGCCTCGAAACCATGCACAAGCTCATCCAGCTCATGCTCAACGAGCGCGGCAAGAGCGGCTGGTCCGTCACCGCATCCACCGACCGCACGCAAGTGATGGCTGACAGCGATTACCTGGTCTGCTGCGTCGAGGTCAGCGGCGTCGAGTGCGTGGCGTTCGACAATGACATTCCGCTCAAGTACGGCATCGATCAGTGCATCGGCGACACCATCGGCCCCGGCGGCCTGTTCAAGGCCCTGCGCACGGTGCCCGTGTTCCTCGAAATTCTCGCCGATGCCGAGCGTCTGTGCCCCAAGGCGTGGATGCTCAACTACACCAACCCGATGAACATCATGTGCCTGGCCGCCGGGCGCAGCCGCCGCATTCCCGTCGTCGGTCTGTGTCACTCGGTGCAGGGCACCAGCAACAGACTGGCCAAGCGGGCCGGCGTGCCCATCGAGGAAGTCACATGGCAGTGTGCCGGCATTAACCACCTGGCGTGGTTCACGCAGTTCGAGCACCTCGGGCGCGATCTGTACCCGGTGCTGATGGACAAGGCGCGGCAGGATCTGGCCGGCAACCTGGTCGATCCGGAAGACAAAGATCTGGTGCGCAAGGAAATGATGCTGCAGATGGGCGCGTTCATCACCGAATCCAGCGGCCACCTGAGCGAATACCTGCCCTACTTCCGCCCCCGGAAGGAAGAGGTCGTTCGTTATTGCCGCGAAAGGTATGACGGTGAATCGCGCTTCTACGCCAGCAACTGGCCGCAGTGGCGCAAGGATGCTGACAACGAACGCCAGGAAATGCTCGACGGCAAGCGGCCAAGCCGCTGGGAGCGATCGTGGGAATATGCCTCGTGGATCATCGAAGCCCGCGAGAAAGATTCGCCCTACCGCATCCATGGCAACGTGATGAACTTCGCACCCGGAAGTAACGGCGAGGCCGGCAAGCTTATCACAAATCTTCCGGGAGACGGCTGCGTGGAAGTCGCCTGCATGGTCGATCGCAGCGGCATTCACCCCACGCGCTACGGCGCCTTGCCGCCGCAGATGGCTCACCTGTGCGCCGCGAACATGGCAGTGTTCGACCTGGCCGCGACCGCCTGCATCGAGCGCAGCAAGGAAGCCGCAATCCATGCTTTGATGATGGACCCGCTGACTGCTGCCTGCTGTACACCCGCGCAAATCCGCGCCATGGCCGAGGAACTGTTCGCCGCCGAGGCCAGGTTCCTGCCCGGTTACAAGTAAGCCGAACGCTGCCTCGAACCTGCTGCAAACGACCAGCGTATGGATGGGCACATGTCCGCCCTGCGCATTGGTCGATCTCGCCTGCACCGACTGCTGCGTTGGTCTTTGCTGACCAGCTTCGGTTTTGCACTGACGGTGATCGTGGCAGCGTTCTTCGTCGGCGGGCGACTGGTTGCTCCAGCGCTTCAGGACATCGGCCCGCCCCCATCGGACTTCCCGTGCGAAACGGTGGCGATTGAAAGTCAATCGTGCTCGACACTGGCCGGCTGGTTTGCTGATCCACAGCAGAGCCGCGGCACGGTGGTGCTGCTGCATCCGATCCGCGGCAATCGCCTGTCCATGCTCAACCGTGCGCGATTCCTGCATCGTGCAGGCTATGCCGTGCTGCTGATCGACCTGCAAGCTCACGGCCAAAGCCCCGGCCGACATATCACCGCCGGCTACCTCGAACGTCTCGACGCCCAGGCAGCCGTGGCATATGCCCATCAGCGCCGGCCCCACGAACCAGTGGCGGTCATCGGCTGGTCCCTGGGCGGCGCCGCAGCCCTGCTCGCTTCACCCTTGGACATCGACGCCCTGGTGCTCGAAGCGGTTTATCCCACCATCGAGCAGGCGGTGAACGATCGCGTGCGCATGCGGCTTGGCCCATTGAGTCCGCTCGCGGCTCAACTTCTGCTGGTGCAGATCAAACCGCGCCTGGGCATCGGCTGCGCCCAACTACACCCCATCGATCACGCAGCCGACGTCGGCTGTCCACTGCTGATCATGGCCGGCAGCGATGATCGTCATACACCACTCGCTGAAACGCAAAGTCTGTTCAATGCAGCAGCGGATCCCCGGCAATTGTTGATTTTTGATGGCGCAGCCCACGAGGATCTGCTGGCCTTCGCACCGGAGCGTTACCAAACCGCCGTGTTATGGATGCTGGACGATGCCATGGGGCGACGCCGTTAATTGCACCGCCTGCACCTGCGCAACCTGTTTCCCGTACACACCAGTAATGTGAATGCGCACTGGACGCACTGCGAGCCTGATTCGCTTGATGCGAATTCGTTGGATGGAACCTGCGGCAATGTCACGAACGTGTCAGCCGTTCTGATCGATCCATCGCTGAGCACGGACGAAGGCGCCCTTGCTGCGGCGGTAGTAGCGCTGCCCCTGGCTCACCCGAGGCACGATGAGGCCCGCCTCGCGCATCACACGCAGATGGGACGACAGGGCTGCCGGCGACATGGCCAGCCCCTCCAGCAACTGCCCAGCCGTCTTTTCCCCCGACATCAACGCCCGCCACACCCGCCGCCGCGCCGGATGCGCCAACCCCCGAAACACATCCGCCCGATCCGCCTGACTCAGTAGTGGTCTGACCATGGGATTAGGTATTAATTTAATACCTACTCCTTGTCAAGCCACGATTGAGCGGGGTGGCGTTGCTTGGACAGAGGAGTGGGCAGGGGATTGGACAGGGGAGCGGAGGGGCAGGGTGCGGCCGATTTCAACACCTGCACGCTCCAATGAAACACCGTGTGACGTCACATGCGTTAACATGTTCTGCAACCCTGCGGGAGGCTCGTGATGCCCGGCATCCTGGCACGCCTGATCCTGGCCATGTCGCTGCTGATCGTTTGCGTGGTGGTGTACATCCTGATGTTCGTGGCGTTGGATCGCACAATGAACGATTATGATGCGCTGGGCGTCGCTGCAGTCATTGCCGGAGCGATCATGATGGCCGGCTGGTGCCTCGTCTGGCACGGCACGTTTCGTTGGACACCCAAGCGGCTGGTGCAAACGGTCATCGCGGCGGCGGTGGCACTGGTGGGGGCGACGACAGCAGGCATCATCATGGCATCGGTCACCTATGCTGATGAAGGCGGCATTATTCTCGGCGCCATGCTGTGGACCGCACTGTGGATGGGAGGCACGGCCATCGTCTGGCGCGAGTCGTCCGCCGAGCGCTCCCGCCGACTTCAGCAAATGGGCATCAGCACCATCGCCTGCCCCAACTGCGGCTACAACCTCACCGGCCTCAAGCAATCAATCTGCCCCGAATGCGGCACGCAGTACACGCTCGACCAGCTCTTCCTGGCTGTCAGCGAAGACCGTCAGGATCTGCCACATTGATCCGCGGCTCCAAGACCACGCGCTGTGAGCCTGGACCCAATGGCATGGCTGATGTATTGCGTGTGCTTACCCCACGAAGATCAACTTCAGGGCGTAGAAGAAGAGGATCGACAATCCCGCGCCGGCGGGCAACGTCACGATCCAACTGGCCACGATGTCGCGGATGGTGTTGAGGTTGATGGCGCCGATGCCGCGGGCCAGGCCGACGCCGAGCACTGCGCCGACCAGGGTGTGCGTGGTGGAGACGGGGATGCCGTCGGTCAGCGAAGCGATCAGGATGGTGATGGCGGTGGCCAGCTCGGCACAGAAGCCGCGCGAGGGCGTCAGTTCGGTGATGCGGCGGCCGATGGTTTCCATGACCCGCCAACCCCAGGTCGCCAGGCCCACCACGATGCCGGCACCGCCCAGGGCCAGGGCCCACATGGGGGTGTTGGATTTCACTTCGATGACGCCGTCACGGAACGACTGCACCGCGGCCGAGAGCGGACCGATGGCGTTGGCCACGTCGTTGGCGCCGTGAGCGAAGGCCACGAAGCAGGCGCTGAGCACCTGCAGATAAACGAAGATGCGTTCGACCTTGCGATAAGCGTTTTCGGTCACCGGCTGGCGGGCGTGATCATCACTGAGCGCAGCCAGTTCGCGGGCCTGCTGCAGCATGGCCTCAGCTTTTTCCTGCACGGGGCCGCCGCTGCTGGAGCTGATGCGGCGCAGGTGCTTGAAGACTTTATCCAGGCTGCGCATCACGAACACGTCGTGGAATCGCGAGCTCTGGTCGATCGGCTCGCTCTTGATGCGGCTGATCAACCGCCCCGCCACGATGGCTCCGATGATGCCACCCACCACGGCTGTCACACAGGTGATCGTCAGCGGCAGCGGATCGAACGGATCCATGTGGAAGTTCTTCATCAGCGGCTTGAACGCCTTGAAACCCGCCACGCCCACCAGCACCAGCAGCACGAAGAACACCAGAAACGGCGTCAAGCGTTTGGCGGCCGCCACGGGATCCGCCTGATAGAACACCCGCCGCAGCAGGAAACGGAACAGCAGATACGCGATCGCCCCGCTCATCAGCGGCGACACCACCCAACTGGCTGCAATGGTGCTCAGCGTCGACCACTGCACATGAGCCACGCCCACCATCACCGCGCCGAAGCCGAACACCGCGCCCACGATGGTGTGCGTGGTCGAGACCGGCCAACCGAAGTAGGACGCCAGTTGCAGCCACACGCCTGCCGCCAGCAGTGATGCGATCATGCCGCAGCCCAGCAGCACGGCCGCGCGGTGGGCGGCTTTGTTGTACTGCACCGAAGCCGGGGACAAAAGCCCGCTCTCAGCCTCGGCCTCGGCGCGGCTGCTCATCGCTTTCATCTGGGCCAGTGTCGGCAGTTCATCGAGGCCCATCTCCTGTTGCAGTTCCATGGCCTTGAGCCGGCTCGGCTCGAAGATGCCCTGGCGCACGGTTTCCGAAACGTGCGAACCGACCAGGAACGCGCCGGTGAACTCGAAGATGGCGGCCAGGATGATGGCCCGCTTGAGCGTCAAAGCGCCGGAGCCGACGCTGGTGCCCATGGCGTTGGCCACGTCATTGGCGCCGATGTTCCAGGCCATGTAGAGCCCGAACACCACAGCCATCATTAAAAGAATCGTGGTCGCCCCCATGACTTACTTCAGCTCCAGGGTGCGGCGAATGCCCAGGGCCAGTCGCTCCGCGGTGTCCGACAAGCGGGCCACCTGGGCGAAAATGCGCCCCCACAGGAAAAACTCGCTCTTTCTCATCCGCTCGTCCTCGGCAAACAGCTTCTGCAACATCGCATGCTGCATCACGTCCGCCTCGTGCTCGCTGTGGGCGACATCCATGGCCATCTGCCGCACGCGCTCCGCCTCCGCCCCACCGAAGCCGCTCTCCATCAGCTCGTCGATCTGCTGCACCATGCCATAGACCTGCTCGAAGGCCTTGAAGTTGATGTCCACGAACTGCTGGAAAGGGCCATTGAACGACTTGGGCATCGTCAGCGGCATCAGCGTCACCAGCTTGCCGAGGTTTTCCGCCATATCCGCCAAGTTGTCCTGCGTCTCCAGGATCTCGCTCAGCCTCGTCCGGTCCACCGGCATGAACAAACCCTTGGAAAGCTGACTGGTCAGGTCTTGCCGCATGGCGTCGGCTGCGTGCTCCAGGGTGGAAACCTCCTCGGCCAATTGCTCCACACGTGCGTGGTCCGCATTACAAAAGGCGTCCATCAACTCACGGGCTTTGAGCACCGCGGCCCGCACCTTTTCCATGTGCGCCTGCAGCGGCTGGAAGGGTGACCGCCCGAACAGTTTGGCGATGGTTCTCATGGTGGTGTTCTGGGGGGTTGTTGGTTTGTGGTTGTTGGTTGTTGGTTGTTGGTTTTTAGTTGTTGGTTGTTATGTGTTTATGAGCGGTTGGCATGGTTGTGGGGTGTGGTGATGGATGGATGTTGGCTATCTGAACCAAGAACCAAAGACCAACAACCATCAACCTCCCTCACATTCCTAACCCGGCGTTAAATGTATCCGAAATGTCGATCCTTTGTTGATCCTGCTTTCCACGCTCACCCGGCCGCCGTGGGCCTCGGCAATGTGCTTGACGATGCTCAGTCCAAGCCCCGTGCCGCCCATGGCCCGGCTGCGGGCTTTGTCCGTGCGATAGAACCGCTCGAACAGGCGCGGCAAATGCTGCGGCTCGATGCCTTTGCCCTCGTCGATCACCTCGATGATCACCTCGTTGTCCGCGCGGCGACCGCACAGATGCACCCGTGAGCCGGTCGGCGAATACTTGATCGCATTGTCCAGCAGGTTGACCACCGCCTGCTCCAGCAGTTGGGCATTGATGCGGGCGGTCAGATTGTTCTCACACTCCAACTCCACCTGCATCTGACGCTGATCGGCATTGGCCTGACTGGTTTCGCGGGCAGCCATCAGCACGGGAGCAATCCGGCCGCTGCTCAACTCGGCAGTGATCTGCTCGGCGGACTGCTCGATGCGAGCCAGGGCCAGCAGGTCATCGACGATGGCTGCCATGCGGTCGGCCTGGCGCAGGATCATCTCCAGGAAGCGTTTCGATTCGTCACCGCGATCGCTTTCGGTGTCCAGCAACGTCTCCACCGCAGCCTTGATGGCGCTGACCGGCGTCTTGACTTCGTGCGACACGTTGGCCACGAACTCGCGGCGGACGTTCTCCAATCGCCGCAGTTGCGTCACGTCGTGCAGCACGATCACCGCACCGATGCGCCGACCGGCCGCGTCGCGCAGGATCGCGCTTTGCACTTCCAGTTGGCGGTCATCATCCACATCACTGTGAGCCGGGCGAATGGTGATCTCCGCCTGCACAGCCGCATCCTGGTCCAGCGTGTGCGACACGAACTGCTGCAGGGCGGGATTGCGAATGCACTCGAGAATGGAGCGCCCGATCGTCGTCAACGGATCCAGCCCCAGCAGCTCGGCCGCGGCGGGATTGAGCGAAAGGATGTTCTGTTCGTGATCGATAGCCAGCACGCCTTCGACCATCGAGCCCAGCACCGCGCCCAGTTCGTTGCGCTGCTGCACCACGGCATTGAGCCGATCGTCCAGTTGGGCGGCCATGGAATTAAGCGACTCAGCCAACGCGCTGATCTGTAACGGCCCGGTCACCACCACCCGTTGCGACAGATCGCCCTCCGCAAAGCGCGTGGCGCCCCGCCGCAACTGCTTGAGCGACCGGCTAAGCAATACCAATATCACCAGCATCGCGCCGCCGAACAGCGCCGCGCCGATCAGCACCGCCCAGACGCCGGCCGACTGGCCCACCGTCGGGCACAGACTTGCCAGATGGAGTGTCATTCCCGGAAACGATACCCGACTCCGCGGACAGTTTCGATTCGCCGCCCCGCCGATCCCAGCTTCTTGCGCAGCGCCACCACCTGCACGTCCACCGAGCGATCGGTCACCGCGGCGAAGCCTTCGTGTACGCCCTCGATGATCTGCTGCCGCGTGTACACCCGGCCCGGCCGCTTCATCATCAGGTGCAGCAGCTTGAATTCCGTGGCGGTCAGGTCCGTCGGCTGCCCGTCGATGGTCACTTCGTGCCGATCCTGGTCGAGCGTCACGTTCGCCACCCGCAGCCGCCCGTCCTCCGCCCCGCCCGTCTTCGTCCGCCGCAGCACGCTCTGGATCCTCGCCACCAGCACGCGCGGGCTGAAAGGCTTGGTCACGTAGTCATCCGCACCCATTTCCAGGCCGCGCACGATGTCGCTTTCCTCACCCTTGGCGGTGAGCATGATGATCGACGTGTCCTTGAGCGCTGCATCCTGGCGCACCTGGCGACAGACCTCCAGGCCGTCCATCCCCGGCAGCATCAGGTCCAGCACCATCAGGCTCGGCCGGGCCCGTCGCAGCACCTTCAGGCCATCCTCGCCCGTCTCCGCGGTGTGCACCTCGAACCCCTCCCGGTCGAGGTTGAACCGCAGCAATTCGAGCAGATCCTGCTCATCTTCAACAATCAACAGACTGTGACCGTCGGCTGTGGTGGCGTTCATCGGATGCTCAAATTATGACTCTCTCGTGAGCATTCTGTTAGCAAAATGAGTGATTTGTGTAAATTGAGTGCCGGATATCCATCCCACACCCCCGGAAATGGGAAATCGCCCGCACCCCAACAGCCGGCGACCAACACCTCGCCGGGCCCCGCACCCCCATAACCAATAGCCGGCGAGCGACGCCTTGCCGGGCGAACGTCCCCGTGCTTTTGTACTCACCCCTGCACACGAGCCCAGCGACATGTAGGTCGCCGGCTATACCTACCCCCCATCGCCTGCCAATTCGACACCGCTCCGCCCCCGATTCGACCGACCCCGGCAGATCACCCCCGATCACCCGCCTCACACCCTCGACCCGCAACACACGCAAATCTCTGCCAATACATATTTTATCGAAACAATCCATCCATCCCCCTACTTCCGGGGGTGGCACCAGCCTTGCAAATTGGTTCTCGCCATGGTTGCGATGCGCTATCAACCCGAGGCTGACCCCCTGCCCGCCGGCCGGTTCAACGTCCTGTTGACCCGTGACCGCGACCGCGAGGCTGAGCACTGGACCGCCCAGTTGCCTCGCCTCATGCAGCCCCTCGGCGTCCGCGCCTTCACCGCCTACACCGGCCGCCAGGCACTCGACCTCGTCGAGCAGCACACCATCCACGCCGCCCTCATCGACATCGCCACCCCCCCCAACACCGGCGGCGAAGGTGACGGCCTCTGGCTCCTGCAAATGCTCGTCCGCCGCCCCAGTCGACTGCCCATCGTTGTCGTCAACCATCGCTACGCCATGCGCCGGGCTGAGCGCTTGCTCAACGAAGCTCTGCGCCTCGGCGCGTTCTCCGTCATCAATCGTCCCCAGCACCTCGACACCCTGCTGACCGTCATCGCTCGCCTCGTCCAGCGCGAGTACCAGAACACCTGGCCCCCTCCGCCCCCGGAAGATTCCGGGGCGAGGCGTGCTTCAGCACGCCGGGCTTCTCACCCCCCGGAAAGTCCTCCAGCCGATGGGCGGCCCGAATAACGCTCCCATCTGCGACAGCAACACCAACAACCACGAACCAATAACCAGAAACTCTTTTTCAGGAGATTCCGCATCATGAGCATCAACATCCGTCCTCTCGGCGACAAGATCATCGTCAAGCGTCTGGAAGCCGAGAAGCAGACCGCCAGTGGCATTTTCCTGCCCGAGTCCGCCACCGAGAAACCCCAGCAGGCCAAGGTCATCCGCGTCGGCACCGGCCGCAAAACCGACGACGGCAAAACCGTCCCCTTCCAGGTCAAGGTCGGCGACACCGTCATCCTCTCCAAATGGGGCGGCACCGAACTGAAGCACAACGACGAAGAGTACCTCGTCCTCTCCGAAGACGAAGTTTTGGCGGTCGTTGAATAACGAACGACAAAACCGCGACGCACCAGCGCCGCCACATAGCCGCGATCGCCGATCGCGGTCTTCCTTACAAAAAATCCAACACCAAACAACGGAGTAAATGTCCATGCCCGCCAAACAAATCAAATTCGACACCGAGGCCCGCGAAGCCATCCGCCGCGGCGTCGCCAAGCTCGCCAAGGCCGTCAAGATCACCCTCGGCCCCTCCGGCCGCGTCGTCATCCTCGAAAAATCCTTCGGCTCTCCCAACATCACCAAGGATGGTGTTTCCGTCGCCAAGGAGATCGAGCTCGACGACGCCCTCGAAAACATCGGCGCCCAGATGGTCAAGGAAGTCGCCTCCAAGAGCTCCAAGGACGCCGGCGACGGCACCACCACCGCCACCATCTACGCCGAAGCCATCTTCACCGAAGGCCTCAAGAACATCACCGCCGGCGGCAACGCCCACCAGATCAAGCGCGGCATCGACAAGGCCGTCGACGCCATCGTCAAGGAACTGGCCAAACAGTCCAAGAAGGTCACCAACAGCGACGAAATCGCCCAGGTCGGCGCTTGCTCGGCCAACCAGGACGCCGAGATCGGCAAGATCATCGCCCAGGCCATGGACAAGGTCGGCAAGGACGGCGTCATCACCGTCGAAGAAGGTAAGTCCCTCGACACCACCGTTGACCTCGTCGAAGGTATGCAGTTCGACAAGGGCTACCTCTCGCCGCACTTCGTCACCGACGCCGCCCGCATGGAAGCGGTGCTCGAAGACGCCTACGTGCTCATCCACGAGAAGAAGCTCTCCAACGCCAAGGACCTGATCCCCATCCTCGGCAAGATCGCTGAGTCCGGCAAGGCCCTGCTCATCGTCGCCGAAGACATCGAAGGCGAAGCCCTGGCCACCCTCGTGGTCAACAAGCTGCGCGGCGTGCTCAAGGTCGCAGCCGTCAAGGCCCCCGGCTTCGGTGATCGCCGCAAGGCCATGCTCGAGGACATCGCCACCCTCACCGGCGGCCGCGCCATCATGGAAGAGCTCGGCATCGACGTCGAAAAACTCGAACTGTCCGACCTCGGCAAAGCCAAGAAGATCGTGGTCGAAAAGGAAAACACCACCATCATCGAAGGGGCCGGCAAGTCGGCCGACATCAAGGGACGCATCGAAGCGATCAAGGCTGAACTCGAACGCACCACCAGCGAATACGACGGCGAAAAACTCCAGGAACGCCTGGCCAAACTCGCCGGCGGCGTCGCCCAGATCAACGTGGGCGCAGCCACCGAATCCGAAATGAAGGAAAAGAAAGCCCGCGTCGAAGATGCCGTGCACGCCTGCCGTGCCGCTGTCGAAGAAGGCATCCTCCCCGGTGGCGGCACTGCCGTGCTGCGTGCCCGCAAGGCCCTCGACAGTTTGAAACTCACCGGCGACGAACAGGTCGGCGTCGAGATCGTCAAGCGGGCCGTCACCGCCCCCATCAAGCAGATCGCCGAAAACGCCGGCCACGACGGCTCGGTCATCTGCCGCGAAGTCGAAGTCAACGCCAAGGGCGCTAACTTCGGCTTCAACGCCCTCACCGGCGAATACGGCGACCTCATGAAAATGGGCGTCATCGTCCCCACCAAGGTCGAACGCATCGCCCTCCAGAACGCCGCCAGCATCTCCGGCCTCCTGCTGACCACCGACGCCGTCATCAGCGAAATCAAGGAAAAGAAGAAAACCCCCGCCGGCGCCGGCGCAGGCATGGATGACATGGACTATTAACCATTTAGCCCCCGGTGACCACACCGGGGGCTTTCCCACCCACCTCTCCCCCCGGGAGAGGGCCGGGGTGAGGGCCTCCCCACCCACGGAGTTACAACACAACCATGACACCCCGGGGCCACAACCCGAAGTAACCGTCACCGGCGGGACAGTCGAAAGCCTGTCCCGCCGGTTTTTAATCCAACCGTGATTTCACATTCAAAGGGTTAGAACGATGAAGATCGCTGCATTAAACATAGAACAATTTTTTCGGTATTGTTTAACTGGCTTCGCGGCCGTGTTTTTATTTGTCGTTTATCAGCCAGATTATGCGCAGGCCCTTTTTGACATTGGCCCGCTTGGATTTCCACTGCTCGTATTAAGTGTAGGAATGTTTATATTTTCTCTTTGGCGTGTGGTTGTGCGCCTCTTGACAATCATGGTGGAGATAATGCTCGATTTATCTCAACGCCTCATTAGAGGTCTCCTATCATTAGTGTTGAGAGTGTTGAGAGTGTTGAGAAGGCGTCAATCACAAGACGGATCACAACTGACCCCTTCCCGATCTTCGTACCAGTCAATTTGAGAGAATCGGGTTGAGG